>CAKMJS010000006.1 GCA_927405585.1 uncultured Desulfosporosinus sp. | reverse complement strand
ACCCTCCAATAGGGTTCACTTGAGCTGCAATAGAAACAAATGACCATAAATCCCGAATTTAAACCTCTCCGCTATTGACCGGAGAGTTTAATTCAAACTAAAATGACCCTATAAATATAGAGTCATTTGATTATTTACGCTCAAGATAGACATATTCTACCGAGCCCTTGGAACCGTTTTTCTTTTTTATCTTTCCTTAAGGATTATTAACTTAATAATTTAGTCTGCCGTTTCCCCTTGTTTAGCCAGTTCATCATGCAAGGACCCAATGCGTGGATGAGCGCGTCCCGATAACGCCACAGCGCAAGCAATGACGATCTCATCTGCTCTAGGTGCATCAGGAATTCTAAATTCAAAACTCATATGATGAGAGCGAATCTTAGCATCCATTTTATGTTTAATCGCCAGATCAATAGACGCTCCGGCGCTCCCCCGTTTCTCAGCCGACGGCAATAAGGTTTTAGCATTCCCACATAGCGTACGGAATTCGTTACCAAAAATCATTGTGTGGATAATCGCTGATCCATGCTCAACTTCTCCATCCAGTCCGACAAGAGCAGCTTTACCGTAACCTTCACACTCATCTCCACTTACCCCTAATGCTTCTAAGGCTCTTTGGGGCAACATCCTGCCTAGCTGTGCTGCGTATTCATCAATGAACGGCTGAAGGTCTTGCACAAATCTTCCGGCGTAAGGATTTTTAATGACTGCCGCTGCAACAGCGACTTTGACAGGCTTATCCGCCACCTTAAAACCTTCAATAAAAGTCTCTTCCAGGGTGACAACAATCTTCCTAATCTCCATCACATTTCCCCCTATTCTCCCGATTATACTCTAAACCGTATTTATGTAGTCCACTACGACCCTAGACAACCATGGGCAGAGCCTGTGTACTTTCAGTATATCATTTCCATCGAAAAGAAATAGACCCGAGGTTCATCTTCAAACAGTTTATCCAATTTCTCGCCTGTTGCCTTAGAAAGTCCAGCGAATTGCGGTGAGATTATTTGATACAGACCACGGAGGGTATTAACTACGTAGTGTAATAAATGGTATACTTAACAAAATATCTTAACTATTGAAGGCGGTGGGCAACTATTAAAGATTATAAAAGCAACCTGACGATTGGTATTGCCTTATTGATTAGCTCCGTTATCATTTATTTCTTGCAGATACTTGTTTTCCAAAACTCTCATGAAACGTTCTTTCTTATGGTTCAAGATATTGCCTTTCTTCCCGTGGAGGTTGTCTTGATTTCCTTTATTTTAGAAAAATACTTGCACAGAAGAGCAAAACAAGAAAAATTTAGGAAGATGCAGGTTGTAATCAGCGCTTTTTACACGGATATTGGATCAGCCTTGATTCAAAATTTTGCACATTTTAACACAAACTTTGAGATACTGAAAGAAGAGTTTAATTTAGAAGAAGACGTAATTCATCCTGAAAAGGAAAGATTACTTAATCACGTGTGTGACTTTGATTATGCAATGGATAGCCGAGCCGGAGATTTAATGAGTTTAAAGACTTTCCTTATATCTGCAAAACCGCATATTTTACGTATGTTTGAAAATCCAAATCTCCTCGAACATGATCAATTCACAGATATGCTATGGTCAGTTTATCATGTGTTGGATGAACTCGAAAACAGAACCAGTTTTACTGAGCTTCCAGCTAACGACATGAATCATCTTTCTATAGATATAAAACGGGCCTATCAACTTGTCATTAGAGAATGGGTTGCTTATATGATTCATGTTCAGAAGGAATATCCGTACCTTTATTCATTGGCTAAACGCAAGAATCCATTTTCAGAAAATGAAATTATTTTCAAATAAATTAGCGTCAATGGACCACCAATACCTCAAAACTAAGACCAGTTACCATACAGGTAACTGGTCTTCCATATACCTTTTCACTTAACACATGAATGAACAATCTACCTCTAAGTTTAGGTTCTTTTTACTTGATGTAACAGAATGGTTATTACTTCACCGCCGTATTTAACTAAGTTGAAATCACCTTTGTTTAAACACCAGTCATATACTACTCCTCTTACACCAGTGGTTAATAAGCTGATTGTATATTCTACTGGCAAATCTTCTTGTATTTCATTTTTCCTCTTACCTTCATTAATAAGCCGCTCTATTATTTGATAGTATTTTCTGTCCGGCGTTATTAAGAACCTTTGGGGTGTCATATCTTTAATTTGAGATGAATAGATGACTGTAATAAATTCCAGGCCGATTTTTTCTTCAATAGTTTTAAAGACAAATTGCATAAATAAGGAGATTCTTTCAATGGAGTTTAAGTCCTTAAAATCGACTTCAAGAAACTCTAGATATACTTCATCTAACAAAGCCACCATATTATACAGCAATTCTTCCTTGCTGCTAAAATGTGTGTAAAAACCTCCCTTAGATGAGTCAGCCTTTTCTGTGATTTCGTCCACGGTTACATTGTGATATCCATTTTCTCTAAAAAGCTTAATAGCACAATACATAAGCCTTCTTTTTGTTTCAAGTCCTTGAAGTTTTCTTTTGCTAATTTTATTTTTGTTCATGAAACCTCCTATAGACCTGTTCGTTTATAATTACCTGTAAATGCTATCAGGTTAAGAGTCGCTCCTATAAGGTTAATCATAATAGCTAAGAACCAAGCTAAAAAGGAGTAGTATAAATCAAGGTTGGAAAAATTGAGAACATGGGAAATTACTCCCCCGTATCCCAAGCCTATAAAGGAAATAAAAGTAAGCAGACGGTACATTTTATAGTTGCCCAAATACCCGAAAATTAAAAATAAGCCATATATAAGAAGTGCAATAATTCCCAGGGCCGAGGAAGTAGCCGACAAAGGCTTACCGCCTGAGTAAACTAAAATCAAGCTAGCACAATTGTATCCAAGACCTAAAATCATATAGCTAACCTGAAGCTTTAATAGCAGTAATATATTTATGGTACTCACACCCTTAACATAGTATTAAAAATTTTCAAAGCTTTAATGCTCTTTGAATAATCTTTCCTTTAATACGAGCCATAATGTTAGAAGATAAAATAGTCATATCCTTGAGTTCTACGGGGAATTTTGTTAATAGCTCATATCCTTCCTTGGTAATCAGTATTGTATCTGAATGCCTATACCCACCAATTCCTTGAATATATATCCCCGGTTCAATTGATATCACCATATTTTCTCTGAGAACTTCATCGTTTCCTTCAGCTACCCAGGGTCCTTCATGATTTTTCATTCCTATTCCGTGCCCGGTTCTATGTAACAAATAATTCTCAAAACCATTTTTAATAAGATAATTCTTTGCTTCACCGTCTACATCAGAACACCTAACCCCTTCTTTTAATATACGTAACGCCTGATTACGGGCGTTCATCATGTGAACAAAACGCTCTTTGTCGTCTTTTTCAGGTTTCCCAATAAAAAATGTTCGTTCGCATTCAGAAGCATAACCATTAATACGCATATAGCTCATGGCAACGTTTGGCCCTTTGTTTAACCTATCGTCCAGATTAGGAATACTGTGTGGCATAGCGCTTATAGGAGCCGGCCATACTGCTGTCAGCAAAGATGTTGTAATAGGGTCGAAGGATTTGTTACGTATAATTTCTGTTTGAATGGATTTTGAGAGAGAAAAAGGTTCAACCACAGTTGCTCCCAAATAAGCATTTTTAAATATTTTATCCATAGCATTATCACAAATCTGAGACGTTTTTCTGATCACTGCCACTTCAAAAGGGCTTTTCACTTTTCGCATTTCATCAACCAAGTCTACCTGAACAGTCTCATTAGCATAAATCCTACTCAAAACATTAGATTTTACATGTCTTTCTATTCCGACTCTCTTAAATTCTTTGATTGCTTTCTGGAGAACCTCATACCAGTTGCCGCCCTCAGGAGATGGGTATTCCCAATAGGATATGATTTCGCAGTCAATCATTACTTTGCTTAAGTGCATCTCTTCCATCTTTGGTACAATTAAAATGGGTTTTTCTTTGACAGGTACCACAATGAAAAACGGCCTCTCTTCTGGCTTGTAAGTAATATTGGTTAAATACCATATGTTTTCTTCAGATGCGATGATATAAGAATCAAGCCCTTGGACCTCTAACATATGCTGCAAACTGGTCAATCTTTTTATTAGCTCCTGCTTTAGCAATTAATAAACCTCCCTCTTGTTAATCGGACCCTGAGCAAAAAGCTTACCAAAATTAAGAGACTGCAGTCGGCGACTACAGTCATTATATTTTCATTCTCTATTCTTTGTCAACAAACAATTTCCAGACACATCTATATCTTCAGCCTTCTACTTGAACCGCCATATTTTAGGAAGGGAGTGAATACCTTTTCACTTTAACATATGAATGAACAATCCACTTCTAAGCTTAGGTTCAAACCAAGTAGATTTGGGTGGCATCAATTTGTCAGCATCGGATACCTCAAACAACTCATTAATAGACGTAGGATACATTGAAAAGGCAAGCCGCATATCAGAATTGACTCTTCTTTCTAGTTCTTTAAGTCCTCTGATACCACCAACAAAGTCTATCCGTTTATCCGTTCTAATATCTTTAATATTTAGTATGGACATCAATATATAATTTTGAAGCAGGGAAACATCGAGTCCCTCGACAGGATCTTCAGAACGTATCTCATCCTTGGCTGTTAACTTATACCATACTCCGTCTAAATACATCCCAAAGGTCGCCTTTTCTACAGGTTTAAAGGCTTCTTTTCCCACCTCTTCTACAGAAAATGCTCTAGTTACTTCATGCAACAATTCTTCGTGATCCAAGCCATTTAAATCTTTGACCACGCGATTGTAGTCTAAAATCATCAATTGATCATGTGGGAAAAGCACAGACAGGAAGAAGTTAAATTCCTCGTCTCCTTTATACCCTAGATTTTCCGCTCTTCGATTTAAGCCAACCTTTACAGCTGAAGCAGCTCGATGGTGACCATCTGCGATATAGACACTTTCAACGCTAGCAAAGCCTTGGGAGATCGCTTCTATGTCACTTCCCTTATCTATTTTCCACACCGTATGTCTCACTCCATCAGACGCTACAAAATCATATATAGTAGTTTCCTTCTTGATCCGATCAACGACTTCATTGATCAGCATTTGGGAACGGTACGCCATAAATATCGGTCCCGTCTGGGCATTACATACGTCGACATGCTTTATCCGATCAATTTCCTTGTCTTCTCTAGTTTTCTCATGTTTTTTTATGACATTCGTTAGGTAGTCATCTATCGCAGCACATCCAACTAAGCCTGTCTGAGAACGACCATTCATCGTCAGTTCATAGACATAGTAACAGGCCTTTCCTTCCTTAATTAAGAGACCCTCCTTCATCATTGTCTGAAGGATATCGCTTGCTTTCTCATAAACCTTAGCATCATAAGGGTTGAAATCCCTAGCGAATTGTGTCTCTGCTCTATCAATTTGTAAAAACGATAAGGGTTCCTTTAAGACTTCTTCTAAAGCTTCTTCACGATTATAAACATCATAGGGGAGTGCCGCCACTTGACTGGCGACATCCTCCCTAGGCCTTACTGCATTAAACGGTTTTAGTATAGCCAAAACTACCTGCCTCCAAGCAATTTATTATTTCATCGAATAATTCGAACCTTTAATACTCCGTCAATTTCTCTGAGCTTCTGCGCGAATTCTGGGGTTGCAGGCGCTTCAATGTCAAGGATGGTATAGGCATAATGGCCTTTACTTTTATTAATCATATCAGGGATATTGATGTTTTCTTTTGCAAAGGTCGATGTGAACTGGCTGAGCATATTGGGTATATTCCTATGATTAATGGCGATACGACCCGTCTGCATACAGACACCCATGTCACAGTTTGGATAGTTTACCGAGTTTTTAATATTCCCGTTTTCCAGGTAATCCATCAATTGCCTCACAGCCATCACGGCACAGTTATCTTCAGATTCATTCGTGGAAGCCCCTAAATGAGGAATGGGTATGACACCTTCAACTCCGCATACCTTAGGATTTGGGAAATCGGTGACATATCTACCTACCTTTCCAGATCCCAAGGCTTCAATCATATCCTCATCGTTCACGAGCGTATCTCTGGAAAAATTCAAGATGACGACGCCATCTTTCATGACCGCAAACGTTTCATGATTGAACATCCCTTTGGTTTGATCTGTCGACGGCACATGAACTGTAATAAAGTCACACTCTCTAAAGATCTCGTCTAAGGATTTGCTGTGCTTGATATACTTTGAAAGGTTCCATGCAGCATCCACTGAAATAAACGGATCATATCCGTAGACCTCCATATCGAGTTTATTTGCTGCATTAGCCACGAGAACTCCGACAGCCCCCAGCCCTATGACTCCAAGTTTTCTGCCTTTAATTTCCGTTCCAACAAACTTTGATTTCTTTTTTTCTACAAGCTTAGCTACCTCTGGATCTTGACCACAAGAATTTACCCAGTTAACGCCTCCTACAATGTTACGAGCCGAAATGATTAAGGCTGCGATAACCATTTCTTTAACGCCATTCGCATTAGCACCCGGCGTATTAAAGACGACAACGCCATTTTCGGCACATTTATCCAGTGGAATGTTATTAACTCCAGCACCCGCTCTAGCAATAGCTACTAATTCGCGAGGTAATTCCAAATCATGAACACTGGAACTTCTTACTATGACGGCGTTGGCGTCATGGAAGCGATCCACCATTGCATAGTGATCCGTAAATAAATCTAGTCCTACATTTGCTATTGGATTCAAACAGTTTATCTTAAACATTATTTCAACCACCTTCAATTTCTAATTTAATTTAGAACTTTATTAGATCACCCATTTTAACTACTTACTCTCATCCCACCTTTTTAAAAATAAACAAACCCCTCATCCCTAAAAAGGGACGAGAGGTTATTCCCGCGTTGCCACCCAAGTTGCATTACTGCCAACTCATATCCGCTTTATCGGGCGGAACCCGTCACAATTCATCATTGGCCACTCCAGGATGGAATCCTTCGCATGTTAGACTGACTTGCACCAACCGTCAGCTCTCTTAAACAACATGTGCTTAGGACGTCCCTTCATCGTGTTAAACTTATTATGTCGTGCTATTGAAGTAAATATTAAGCTTTTAGATGCAAAGTGTCAAGACTTTTTTTTTAAAAAAAATAATTTTTTTATCTTCGTTATATAACAGATATTCTCCTCTAGGAGACAGTTGTCCATTTGTCCTCACGGCAGGCATCTTCTAGACTATCAAATTACCGTTAAAGACAGTTACTGCTTGTCCTCCTAAAATGACACGATTACCTTCTACTTTGACCTGAACGATCCCTCCTCGTGCAGAGGCCTGATAAGCACGAAATTCGCTTTTGCCTAATCGCTTCATCCAATACGGTCCTAAACAACAATGAGCTGAGCCAGTAACGGGGTCTTCGTCAATCCCAATTCCTGGAGCGAAAAACCTTGAAACAAAATCAAACTCCTTCGCATCTGATAGGCTTGTAAGAATGATCCCTCTATCCGTCATCTTACTTATTGAGATAAGGTCAGGCTCTAAATTCCTCACTACCTGCTCAGATTCAACCTCTACTATGTAATCAAAACGGTTCTTGCCAACATAGAGGGCTTTTACACCGAGCGCTTTCAAAAGATCCTCGGGTGGCATAGTCTCAATATCCGGTTCGATCGGAAAGTTCAACTTTATCCAATCGTCACTTCTTTGAGCCGTAAGAATTCCGCTTTTTGTATAAAACTTCGCTTCTTGATCTTCTCTCAAGTATTCTTCCTGCCAGAGGATGTGAGCACTTGCCAGCGTAGCATGTCCACAAAGATCAACTTCAACAGTCGGTGTAAACCACTTCAGATTAAAACCATCCTCTTCTGCGGATAAAAATGCCGTTTCTGATAGGTTCATTTCCTCTGCAACTTTTTGCATCCAATCAGAATCCCTCGGTGAATCTAAAAAACACACCCCTGCCGGATTCCCGCTAAACGGTCTATTAGTGAAAGAGTCTACTTGGAAAATCCTCATATTACCCATTTACCTTTACCCTCCTCCTCTTCTTTCCCTCACATTCTATCGCTCTCGATAAGGTGGAAGTAGTTTTTATTTGTGCTTCTGTCGGTAGCTACCCGCCCTCCAATAACCGCCAACCTCTCACCTTACTGCACCCCTTAAGTTACTATAATAGCCGCGTCGATCTTGAAATTGCCTTGTTCAACCTGTGACATAAAATCAAATAGCCACTCAAACAGGTGTCACTCTTAGTCCTGACAGTACCTCTCGCCAAAATGGTAGCGTCGGGGGATAAATGGTTAAGAAGACATTCGAAAGTTTCGGGAAGAGAAATAATCTTCTTTGGACATATTGAAAGGCTAGTGAATTGCTGGCCTTTTTTAGCTTTTATTCAGAATCTAATTACTTCGACTCTCAAATTATAGAAGCTGAAACTTCTCATTCACTCTGTCTTCTTCATTACTTCTCTGTATCTCTTTTCCCCTTTAAACCAACTCATTAATCTTACAAATGTGAAAATTATAACCGTCATTGCGTTAAGCGCAACTACGAAATAGATTCCACTTTCATCCATCATTCTATTATGAATACTAATATTGGGGTATATCCATAAAATCAAGACCGTTACTAGCGCTGCGCAGAAAAAGTAAATTAATGATTCTACAAGAACATATTTAACGATAGTTTTTTCATGTATGATTTTCCACTTAGATATAAAAACTTCATCCTCATCCATCTTTCTCACTCCTCATCTCAAGATAGCTTTGATATGACTCAATTTGACTGGAAACAAGTTTATCTATCTGCTCATTTTGAACACTCCCCCACCTACGCCCACGCTAAGAGGAGGGGGATTCTAAACCTTCATTGAGAACCGCCCTTCAGCCGGAGCCTCTAGGTCTTACGTTCACTCCAGTTCATCACGTGATGGGTTTACTTCCATCACGCGGCCCGGTCATGGGCGCTACGCCACTGTAGA
>CAKMJS010000005.1 GCA_927405585.1 uncultured Desulfosporosinus sp. | reverse complement strand
GTAACCGTTGTAGCTGTGGCGCCTTACGCTGTTGTAGCGCGCCACATATCGGTTGATATCTGCCCGAGCCTCGTACTCCGAGTTGTAACCTTCCTCGGGCACCCACTCGGACTTCAAACTGCCAAAAAAACGCTCCATCGGGGCGTTATCCCAGCATTGGCCTTTTCGACTCATGCTCTGCTTCAGCTCGTGTGCCTGCAGTTCAGCTCTGAATTTATGACTGGTGTACTGGCATCCCTGGTCAGAATGAAACAGCACCCCTTTAGAGGCTTTATAAAGAATGGATAGGGTCACTGTTTTGAGCTTATCATTATCAAGTTGCTTAATCGTGTTCAGCTGTTGATTGGTCAAGATCGGATGCTCCAAGAAGATACTGGCAGAATTTCGTTCATCAGGATCCAGCAGGTTACCGGTATCCCCCAGAAGTATGCTGCTTGACGTGACGATTTCCTCTCGTATTCCGTCGATCGGAGGATTGGTGACCTGTGCAAAAAGCTGTTTGAAGTAAAGGTACAGCATTTGGGGTTTCTCCGATAAGACAGCAAGTGGCGAATCCATCCCCATGGCTCCAATCGGATCAACACCTTGAATCACCATGGGCAGAATTGTTGTCGATATATCCTCATACGTATACCCAAAGGCTTTCTGTTGCTTAATCAGCTCCTCCGTCACTTCCTCTTCCGGTACTTTCTCGACCGGTAGATCGCTCAGAGGAATGATATGCCGATTATTCCATTCTGCATAGGGATTTAATATTGAGACAGTTTCCTTAAGTTCTTCGTCAGAGATAATTCTTTGCGCTTCGGTATCAATCAGCAACATTTTGCCCGGTTCTAGCCGACCTTTATATTTGACATTTTCGGGCTTGATGTCTAAGACTCCAACTTCTGAAGCTAAGATTACTTTATCATCTTTAGTGACATAATATCGTGATGGTCGCAGCCCGTTTCTGTCTAAAACTCCGCCGATGACCACACCGTCCGAGAAACCCATGGCCGCTGGTCCATCCCATGGCTCCATTAAATAGTCATGGAAGCGATAGAAATCCTTTTTCTCCTTAGACATCAGTTCATTCTTTTCCCAAGGCTCAGGAATCATCATCATTACAACATGTGGAAGCGACCTTCCAGTCAGGTGAAGGAATTCAAGACTATTGTCGAACATCGAGGAGTCACTGCCCGTCTCGTCGACGATAGGAAAGACTTTTGTAAGATCCTCAAAAAGTGGTGAGTCACTACATTTCTGTCTGGCCTTCATCCAATTGACGTTCCCTCTAATGGTATTAATCTCGCCGTTGTGAACCATATATCGGTTGGGGTGCGCTCTCTCCCAGCTAGGAAACGTGTTGGTACTGAACCTTGAATGAACCATCGCCAAGGCCGATGTGAAATCAAGATCTGCCAAGTCAAGATAAAAATTTCTAAGTTGTTCTGCTGTGAGCATACCTTTATACACAATCGTTTTCCAGGATAAGCTGGCGATATAAAAGGTGCCTCCCTTGTCTTCACACATTGGAACAATGAGTTTTTCTGCTCTTTTACGGATAATATAAAGCTTTCTTTCAAAATCCATGTCATTTGCTAGACTGGCATCCTTTTCGATAAAAACCTGGATTAAGCGAGGCATTGCCGCTTTTGCACCTTCGCCGATTATTGTTTTATTGATCGGAACTTCTCTCCAGCCTAGGATTTTCTGGCCTTCCTCCTGAACGATTTTCTCGAAGGTAGCCATCTGCGTATTTCTGAAGGCATCATATCGGTGGGCAAACACCATACCTACGCCGTAGCTACCTTTTTCCGGCAAATCAAACCCTAATACTTCGCATTCCCTTTTAAAGAAATCATGAGGTATTTGGATCAGTATTCCGGCACCGTCCCCTGTATTTTCATCGGCACCGCTTGAACCTCTATGGCTTAAGTTTTCCAATACAGTTAAGGCCTCATCTATTATGTCATGAGACTTCTCCCCCTTGATATTAACGACAAATCCCATACCGCAAGCATCATGTTCAAATGCCGGATCATAAAGACCTTGTTTCTTTGGTAAACCATTCCTTTGCATAATACACACCCTTTATTGGAGACTTTAGAATTCTATGATGAAAATTGTAACATAAAATTTACAAATGAATACCTATTTTTATCAGATATAATGTATTCTTGATAGTACTTTGACTTCAGCGTTCCAAAAGGGAAAGTTATGGTTTCGATTTTAACGTACTCTTAAGTTAATAATAACTCATTTTAATCCTGAATAAAATGGAAAATAGTATGAACCTAAGCAAGGGGACGTTTTCTGTGTCTTTTCTAAGAAACAGGAAACGTCCCCTTGTCTTACATAAACTTACTTACTCATCTCCAACTTTTGTCCAAGTCTACCTGTATTCTCGACCTTAGCACGCACTTCAACCTCTACGTTAGCATCTAAGAACGTTTCCCGCCAGTGCTCTTTAACCTTTTTCCAATCTTTTGAACTAGAATGGTGTAATTCTTCTGAAAAGCCCAGGCAATCCGATTCATACCCTCGAACGGTTTCTATAGTATGCATAACCATTGCTCCAATTTTTTCTGAGACCGCCAGCTCCACCGCTCCGATGTCGCTCGGTGCCAGATTGACGTCATCATTTTCAGTTATTCTACCACTGGGCTCGATTTCGACTTTTATATTTAGCTTGTCGTCCGTCAATTTGGCCTTAATTTTAGGTTTTGATTTTTCAATGAGAAATACAAAGCCTTTACCATCCTTTTCAACTGGAATGAGGACATCCCCTTCTCTAATCTTACTCGTAAGCAAATTATAGCCAATTGTTTCCTCTGCATTTAACCAACCCACTAATTTGTCATCTTTAAAAATCCCTAACCCCTCAACTAAGGTCGTTTTAGGAGGCCCCGCTAATTTTTCACCCCGTTTTTCTTCAGTTTGAATTTGCCTTATTTGTGAAGCCACCGGATCCCGATCGGTACTCAAAAGATCTGCCGTAAAATCAATGAGTGTAATTCCTTTTGCAATCCCCTTAGCGTCTGCCACGTTTTGAGATTGATCTTTTAATTCTCTAGAGACTGAGATAGAAGCCTCAGGCTCTGCTTCGAATATTTCACTGGCAGCTCCTTTAACAACCATTACAAAGGCACCTGGTCGCTGCTCCCTAAGTCGATTTAAATAATCAATCACAACCAATAACTCTTCCTGAGCTACTCTCTCACCAAGGATCACTGAATAAGCGTCGGAAAAAAAGGGAATCCGGGGAGACCTTTTGATAAAATCCAGAATTGCCTCAGAAATCGTTAACCCCTTCCCCTTTAATATGATTTCCGGTCTACCTTCTTGACCACCTGCACTCCCACCCGTCTCTCCGCCTGCCTTGCCTGCTTGCATGAGATAAGCGGATACTTGCCATTGATCCACCCCGTCCTCAGCGGTAATTTTATCGAATCCGATAACCGTAATAATAGCGAGGGTATTTATATCTCTATGGTCCCAGCACCCAGTACAAACCACCTGAAGAACTATGACAAGTATTGCAATCTTCATTAATCGTCTCATTGCTTTATCCCCCCACGTACTTCTACACTACTCTTTCCCTTTACTTGGCTTAGTTGGACCTTGATTCGTATCCATTCTGCTAGGCTCCTTTGCTCCAGTAAAACGCGGACGGGTGAGCATAGCCCACCAAGGTGCACGGAAGAAGGTATCTTTCAAATCCCCTGGAATTAAGGGCGCAATCGGTGATAAATATGGCACCCCAAACGAACGTAACCCGCAGAGATAGAACAAAATTAACATCAAACTGAGCATGACTCCTACTAAACCCATCAAAGTTGCCGAGATAATTAGACCAAACCTGAGAATACGGATGGTAGTCCCTGCTCCATAATTAGGAATGGCAAAGGAGGCTACTGCTGTCAGCGCAACAACGATCACCGGGATATACCCTACAAAGCCGGCTTCGATTGTGGCTTGACCAATCACTAAACCGCCTACGATACTGACGGATTGCCCAATTGTTCTAGGCAACCGAACTCCAGCTTCCCTTAATATCTCGAAAAACATTTCCATGACTAGGACTTCTGCCCAAATTGGAAGCGGCAGTTCCTTCCTATTTGAAATAATTATACCCAATAGTTTATCCGGGATAATTTCCTGATGAAAGGACATGATGGCTACGGTTACAGCGGGTAAAAGCAACGCAATATTCAAGGCTACAAACCGAATGCTGCGAACAAATGAAGCAAAAATAAAGTGATTGTAATAATCCTCACTGGCTTGCACCAGAGAGACAAACGTGGTAGGTACTATCAGAGTCATTGGAGTGTTATCGACAATAATCGCGACCCTCCCCTCTGCTAAGGAACCAGCAACCTTGTCCGGTCGTTCTGTATACTCAATCAGAGGAAATATACTAAAGGGCTCATCTGCAATCATTTCCTCAATCGGACCACTACCCATAGCAACGTCAATCTTGATCCTGCTAATTCTAGTTTTAACTTCTTCGATTAAGAGATCGTGGACAATTCCTTTGATGTAACAAATGGCTACGGTCGTTTTACTGAGTTCTCCAACTTGGAGCAACTCCACTTTTAGCCTTGTGGATTTTATCCGTCTCCTTATTAACGAGATATTCGTTTTGTAATCCTCGACGAAGCCATCTCTCGGACCACGTACAACCGGTTCAGTGATCGGCTCGTCGATGGCTCTCCCTTGAAGACCACCGACAAAACAAATAAGGGCAGTGAGTGAGCCATCAATGACGATGGCAACTCCCCCTTGAAGAACAAAATCTTCGAATTCTAATAAATCGCTGGTTTCTTTTATGCTCATGGTCGTCAGCAGTCTGCTCTTTAGAATTTCAATGGCATTGGACTTTGTGATCTTCACGTCAACTGGAAGAGAGGTTGTCTCTTGCAGGATTGCTCCTAGTATCGTCTTGCTGCCAATTTTTTCATCAATCATTGTGTCCGCAAAGACGGCAACAGCATTGATGGGTGGTTCACAATTAATCGTAAACTTTCGAAAGACAATGTCGGCACATAGCTCGAATTTCTTTTCTAATTCGGCGGTGTTTTGGTCTAATGAATTAGATAGTGGCTGTTTTTGGGGGGACTTTTGATCGGCCTGTTTCAAGCCTTTTTCCGCGGAAAAACCAAGGACCTTTTTGAACAATGACTTCAACATTATTAAGCCCCTTCCCGAAAAGAACTAGTCCAGTAGTATAAGCCTCTTTAGATTATCCCGCTGACTTTTTTGGTTTCGGATTCTTCTTCCTCAGCTTGATAATTGCTAGTAAAAAAGCAGGTATGCCCAACTCAAATACCATACCGAAGGGTGGCCAAAATTTTTGTAAAATTACGTGCATCTGAGATGCATTCCCTAGCATGAACTCCCCAATAAATAGTTCGAAAACTGCAACCCCTCCTAAAACCACTTTTCTGTTCTTAAATCCAAAGACTTGGTTGAAACCCAAACAGATTAAATAAGTGAGTAAGGTGGTTTTGATAACGACTCCTGTTATCCAGAAAATTAACAGAAAGCTTTCTAATCGTTGTACTACTTCACCAAGTTCGATACTCCTCGCCATAGACCAGAGTGGAACTGCAAACGAGCTCGTCAGTTTTGAGCCGAGCACCCCGATAGTTACAGCCACGTCGACGGTTACAAATACAGTGATTGCCACTAATGCGATAAGTCCATTTTTTTTGATTTCCTTTGGCTTGTTGATTAAAGGAAAAAGTATGGCAAGTATGACTATTTCCCCATACCAGGATGACGGTACTATTGACCCTCGGATAATTGGCATAAGCCCTTCTTCCATAATGGGTAATAATCGACCGAACTCAAAGTTTGATAAACCCAATAGGATAGCGGTTGCGAAACCTCCTAAATAAATCCCAAATACGAACTGAACTGACCTAACAATTACTTCTAAGCCTTGATAGGCTCCATAAGTTGCCACGCCAACAATACTGAAAAGGACCCAAAGCCTTGGAGTTAAAGGGAGCGTCGTCATCGCCAAAAAATCCGAAAATTCTCTAAGAACTAAAATATCCATGACTAGCAAGAATATGATGTAGGCTATTCCCAAGCCCTTGCCTAAAAATCTGCCGACGATTATTCCACCATATTGGAAGATCGTCTGGGTAGGAAAATTGCTTCCTAATTTATAAATTACCCAAAGGGTTAAATATCCGAACGTAAAGGGAAGTACGGAAGCCGCTAACCAGGCGGATTCTTTTGCTTCGGTTGCTGTAAACGCCGGAACATAAATCACCAAGGTGGAAGTAACAAAGATAAATAACAGCATGGCAAGCTGGGTTCCGGAGATTTTCACTTTTTGTTCCATGGTACCCCTCTCCTTTACTCCGACTCGTCTGTGAAGTTAAGTGTAATCTTTATCTAATATGCCTCCCATTGTTCATTTTTATTAAAAGGGCTTTGAAACACAAAGTGAGGATGTAACGAAATAAATTTCGGTACATCCTCACTTTGTTCCCTGAAACAACCCCCTGTAGGGGCAATTCATGAATTGCCCTACGTGAACAGGGGACGGTGTTTCACTCTCCGCGTTTTCCTTCTTATTCCCCCGTTGGCTGAAGATAGACCCGTGGAACTCGTTTTGAGATTCCACACACCACTTCATAGCTGATCGTTCCGAGCCATTCTGCCATTTCTGTCGCAGTAATGTGATCGTAACCATCTTTCCCTAAAATCGTTACGACATCGCCTACTTGTACCCCCGGTATCTTGGAGACTTCAAGCATGGTCTGATCCATACAGACCCGCCCAATCATGCTGGAACGTTTCCCGTGCATTAGCATTTCACCCTGATTGGAAAGTGCCCTGCGCAGTCCATCAGCATACCCAACTGGGATGGTTGCAACACGCGTAGGATAAGCAGCTTGAAAGGTTCGGCCATAACTTACGCTTTCTCCTGTTTTTATACTTTTAACGTGAGACACTTTAGCTTTCCAAGCCATAACTGGTTCCAAATCGACTGCCCCGCTCATCTGAGAAGACGGGGAAAAACCATAAAGGCTAATACCCACACGAACTAACTCAAAATGGGATTCTGGGAACTGGAGGATTGCCGCGCTGTTTGCTGCATGACGAATCGGAATCGTTAGTCCGGCCTTTTTCAATCTATTATAAAGGGATTGAAAGCGGTTTAGCTGCTCCCTGGCAAATGAGAGATCTCTTTGATCAGACGTAGCAAGGTGAGTGAAAATCCCTTCGATAAATAAATTCGGTAATGCTGCAATTTTCATGATATCGGCAAAGTCTCTCTCTCGAAATCCGATCCGGTTCATTCCCGTATCAATTTTAATATGTAATCTTGCTGTACGATTTTGTTTCACTGCCGCCTCAGAGAGCGCTTGCGCCTGGGACAACCGAAAAATCGCAGGGATGATCTCTTCCTTAACTAAAGTATCCGCCTGGTCCAGCTCAGTTGCCCCAAGGACCATGACAGTTACTTCAGGAAAAACAGCTTTAATCTCTAATGCTTCTTCCACTAAGGCGACACCAAAACGGTTAGCTCCACTTGCCATCAGAGTTTTTACGACAGGGATCACTCCATGCCCGTAAGCATCCGCCTTTACGATTGGCATCATTTCGCTTCGAGTATATGCCTGAAGCTTAACGAAATTTTCTCTCAGCGTTTGGAGGTTTACCTCAGCCCAAACCGGTCGCAACCCCATAAACTCATCCCCTCTTTCCCCATTTTTGGCTTAAGTTCTAACTCACGCCGCACTTTAGGGAGCGTATCCGCTACTTCAGTTGCCGTGAATCCCGACCATCCATACTCACCCGCTAAGACATCCGCTGATTTCCCATGCAAATATACGCCCAGGCATGCCGCTTCAAGCGGTGCAACCCCTTGAGCCAACCAAGCCAGAATGCTGCCTGTGAGCACATCACCCGTCCCCCCTGTTCCAAGTCCGGGATTACCCGTGGGGTTGAAAAAAGCTCGACCGTCTGGAGCAGCAACAATGGTCACAGATCCTTTCAAAACAACGACCGCTTCCCATTCAACCGCTTTCGCAACTGCAATATCGAGTCGATTGCTTTCAACGTCTTCGACACTGCACTCGCAAAGTCTAGCCATTTCACCCGGATGGGGCGTGATAATCAACCGTCCCCGGCCATTACCTGGCGCTAGTAAACCTGGTTCTAGTGCCAGCAGATTGAGGGCATCTGCGTCCAGTACCACTGGGCAACTTAGGCTTGTAACGATTTTCCTTATGACTGAAATAAACTCAAGATTTTGAGCTAAGCCTGGACCCACTGCAAGCGCTTGGGCCTTCTCAGATTGTTTTAAGATCACCGACCAAGCTTCATCATTCAAACACTTATCTCCGGGAGCAGACCAAATCGTCGCCTCCGTGATGGCCGTATCCACTTCTTTAGCGATTCCCTGGGGAACAACTATTTGCAACAATCCGATCCCACTTCGCAAAGCCCCCCGTCCAGCTAAAACAGCTGCCCCGCTCATTCCTTTTGATCCTGCCACCAGAATTCCCTTGCCATGGGTTCCTTTATGTCCGTTTAGTTTTCGGATGGGGAGCATTTTGCGCACATCCTCATCGGTTAAGACAAACGTGGAAATACTTTCATCCTCAAGATAGGATGACGGAATCGATATAGGATCCACAACGACCCTTCCACTGAAGTTTGGCCCTTCAACCAGAAAAAGACCCCATTTCGGAAGTCCAAAGGTGACTGTAGTCTGAGCATGAATTGCCGTACGATAAACCTTACCAGTATTAGCATCTACCCCACTAGGAATGTCTATAGAAACCACCCAGCCTGGAGCACAGTTCACTTCATCCACATATTCTTCTACTAAACTAGGCAACGCGCCACGCATACCGATGCCAAATAATGCATCCACAACGAGGTCTGCTTGAGCCAGGGCTAAACGTGTTAAACGGCGTTGTTTCTCTCCTTCGATAACAAAGCATTTTCCCGTTGTTCCTTGAAAAAGGCGTAAATTCAAGGCTGCATCGCCTTTAAATTCCTCACTACCTGTAAATAAAAAGGCCGTGACATCCATACCTAATAGAACTAAATGTCGAGCAACAGCCAAGCCATCTCCGCCGTTATTACCCTTACCAACTAAGATCACTGCTTTTCGACCGCTTAAATCCACCTTCTCCTGAGTAAAATGACGGCGTATTTCTTCGACAACGGCCCAAGCTGCATTTTCCATTAGAAGCACACTTGGAATTCCATAATGATGAATGGCCTTTTCCTCGATTCGCCGCATCTGTTCCGCATTGACCACGCGCACTTTCCCCACCCCCTTTCTCTCTTAGACAAGGGACGTTTCCTCTGTCTTCCCGGGCTGTAGGGGCAATTCATGAATTGCCCCTACTACGATAAAATGGCAAACGCGATCGCCTGCGTGCGGTTATGAGATAGACTGACTCGTACTCGGGACCCACCGCGGGCCAAAACTAAATCTAGAGCCCTAGAACTGAGATAGACCAGAGGTTCTCCAGTTGAATCAGTTAAGATTTCGATATCATGCCAAGCCAAGCCTCGAAGCCCTGTCCCCATGGTTTTAAGTATAGCCTCTTTTCCGGCGAAACGGGCTGCATGACTCTGGATGCCTTTGTTTATTAAGTTTTCCCGTTCTCTGATCGTGAAAAGACGCTCATATAACTTGGGTCGCCGTTTAAACGCAGTCGCCACTCGTTCTATTTCAATAATATCAATCCCAGGATACATTTTGCATAACTCCAAATCAATCAATTAATTGTCTCAACTTGTCTTGTCCCTCCGGGGATCCTGCAGCCAGTAGAACATCTTGTCCGCGGAGGACAAAGCCTGCTTCCGGTGAAAACTGTTCAAAGCCATCTCGAACCACCGCGATAATGGTAGTCCCCGTACGCTCCCGAACTTGTAATTCCCGCAAGGTTTTTCCAATCGCAGGTGAGGTCTTTCCAATCTCGATTTCCCCGACATCCAGCCAACGGGACATTATGCGATCAGCATATCCCTGCAGTTTATTAAGATGACTTTCAATCTTTATATCATTTGCACGCCTAATATCCATTAGACCTTTTAAATCTTCGAGAAAGAGTTGGATTTCTCCTTTTTGATTAAACGATTTAATAAATTTCTCTGCCATAGCTTTTGAGTTTACTGTAATTCCTACCCCTTGACTAACCATCACTACGCCAACATTTTGTAAAATTGCGATGGACCGACGAATGGTTTCCGGTGAAACATTATAACGTCCTGCTAAGGTAGAACGTCCGTGAATTTTTACCCCTTCATGATATTCCCCCATCATGATCGCATGAGCTATATCAATGGCAATTTCCTGATAACGTGCTTGCTCCAATCCGCTCAACCCCTTACTAATATCGTCGCTCTTGGTTTGTCGTTTTGTCGTTCGAAAAAAGAGAATATAATATCGAATTCTATCCTATTATAACATAGCCAACTTCAGGCCGCACCATGCTATTGACAGGTAACAACTTATATGTTACTATTAGGTTGTTAGTATGTTAGTAGATTATGTTATATTAAACTATTTATTTTCCCAAAGGATAACGTATTCATTAGTGCCCTTTGGGAGCTATTATATTTTGATTGTTTCAAAGGAGGGGTATGAATGTCTGTTCAACTACAAAGTCGCCCAGAAGCATTTCGTCAATACGCATTACGTCGAGCTGCTGAACTTAAGCAAATGGTTACCCCTTATCTAGAGCAAACTAATACTATTCCAACGGGATTCTCACATTCAGAAATGTACGAAGCTCGTCGAGCAAAGATACTAAACTATTTCGATGCAACACTCGAAGACTGGGACAATTGGCATTGGCAAATGACCCATAGAATATCAGATCCTCATGTCCTTTCTTTACTACTACCGTTAACTGCCAAGCAACGTGTAGAAATAGAGCGTGTAGGGAAAACCTTCCGCTGGGCTGTATCTCCTTATTATCTGAGTTTAATGGATGACAACGATCCCTTCGATCCCATCCGTCTCCAAGGATTACCCACCCATGCAGAACTATTTGATGATTTCGGCGAAGAAGATCCTATGGGAGAAGGAATAACATCTCCTGCTCCTAGTATAACGCGGCGTTATCCAGATCGTTTAATCATCAACGTCACCAACATGTGTGCTATGTACTGCCGACATTGTCAGCGCAGACGTAATATTGGGGAAACTGATACCCACTCTCCGCGAGCACAGCTTAAAGAGGCACTGGAATACATTCGGGCCAACCCCGAAATCCGAGATGTCTTAGTGACCGGCGGAGATGCCTTACTCCTTAGTGATCTAACCTTAGATTGGCTACTCGGAGAACTCCATGCCATCCCTCATGTAGAAATTAAGCGTCTCGGGACAAGGGCTCCGGTTACCTTACCCATGCGTATTACGGATGAATTATGTACAGTCCTAGCAAAATACCCACCCATCTACATTAATACTCAGTTCAACCACCCGAAAGAAGTTACACAGGACGCAAAAAATGCGGCTGACAAACTCATTGGAGCAGGTGTGGTCTTAGGGAATCAGGCTGTTTTACTCAAAGGAATAAATCATCAGCCCCATGTGATGAAAAAACTTAATCAAGAATTATTAAAAATAAGGGTTCGTCCCTACTATATCTTCCATGCTAAAAACGTTAAAGGAACCCGTCATTTTGTTCCCAGAATTCAAGATGGGATTGCAGTTATGGAACAATTACGAGGGCATACATCTGGTCTTGCTGTGCCAACTTATATTATTAACGCTCCTAAAGGAGGGGGCAAGACACCCATTTCTCCTCAATATCTAGTGTCCCTTGATAACAACAAAGCGGTTTTGCGTACTTGGGAAGGAAAATACATCGAGTATGAAACACCCTAATACTTGAAAATCAATAGTGAAAGGAGCTGTGTAACATGATGGAGCGGCTTAATAACGAGCAAGTAACCCAACGGATCATGGATACAAATTCAGATCTAAAACGATATTTGAACTTGGCTCCCGGCTTCAAAACGATTCCACCTAAGCCAAAAACTACGAACAGTTCTAAGACATTTATTTTTCCATCTGAGTCCTCAAGGCCTACTTTGAGGCCATGAACAGTATAGTCTCCTCTTTAGCGATCTTTCGAGGTCGCTAATTTTTTATTGATTTTGTCTTTTTTTCCTTGCCAGGTATCTCGTTGTTCAAGCTCAGCATCAATAGCATTAAGAACCTCCCATTTTTTACGACTCCATAGAGGTCCAATCAGATCATCGGGTGGGCCGTCACCTGTTAAGCGATGAATAACCATCTCTGGCGGTAAGATTTCCAAAATATCAACGACGAGGGAAACGTAGTCTTCCTTCGTCATCAGAGCAAAAGGCTCCCGCTGATAAAGGGTTGCCAAAGGGGTTTCCCTCAACACATGGAGCAAATGAATTTTTATCCCTTGTATCGGCATTTGGGCAACCGCTTGCGCGGTTTCCATCATCTCCGCTTTCGTTTCTCCGGGCAGACCCAGGATTATATGGGCGCAAAACCGAATTCCTCTGGAGTGTAACTGCTGAAAACCTTTAAGAAATTGCGCATAGTTATGCCCTCTACCAATCCATTCCATGGTTCGATCATGACTACTTTGCAGCCCCAACTCTACCCATAAATAGGTCCTCTGATTCAGTTCCTCAAGATAATTAAGCACATCCTCAGGCAAGCAGTCCGGCCTAGTGGAAATCGATAACCCTACCACGTTATCCTCTGCTAAGGCCTCTTCATAGACCTCCCGCAACCGTTCAAGCGGGGCGTAGGTATTGGTATACGCTTGAAAATAAGCAATATACTGAGCCTTCGGCCATTTTTTCTCCATCCGTTCTTTCACTTGTTTAAACTGATCCGGAATGGATGTCCTCTTATCTCCGGCAAAATCTCCGGATCCCCGTTCGCTACAATAAATACACCCGCTTGTCCCCAAAGTTCCATCCCGATTTGGGCAGGTAAATCCCGCATCCAAAGAGACCTTGAATATTTTTGTCTCGAACTTATTACGTAAGTGTTCGTTAAAGGTATAATATCGTTTTTTTTGCATCGTTTGATTCCATTCTATTAGTAATTATTAACTAATCCCACTTCATATAGAATATCAAACTTTGCTGCAGAAGGCGAACTTCCGATAGAGCAACCACTTTCATACTCTTCAATTTAGTGCTGAAAGAGGCATTATCCGGCGAAGAGCATATAATAATTATGTCCACATGCGTCAGAAGTGCCTCCAAGACCTGCGTCGCCAGGTTTTGGGGCACTTCTTGTGACTACAGATTGACTAACTCGAGTTCCATTGCTCTCAAGAGCGGAATAATCTAAAATTAAAAAAGGCTATGCCGTCCGAACGACCTGCCCTTCATTTAATTATTAACTATCTGACCTTAACTGTACAAATATGTTCCCACAAACCTTCATCCTACTAAATTGTTGTACAATTTGCTCCCGATTTTCGAAACCCGCACCACAAGCTACTCTTAGGCTGTGAATGACTAATACTTACTACCATCACCAGGTGCCCTGTCACCCCAAAAGAGCTATATTTATTATATGGATTACCTCCATTAAACGTGGATTTTGTACGATAAAGTCCATAACAAGACGGGTAAAAGCAAGAGTTCCTGTGTGTTAAAGAACTCTTACTTCATGTGCATCCCCTCTTCAGATCTTTCGTAGAAAACGAACCAGAAAAATGAAACTAGATAAAGACTAATTTGCAGCAGAGAGGAATTTGGATAATAACGGAGAAGATAGTTTGATGTGCCTTAAAGGTAAAATATACGAACTGGTTCGCATTAAGTCCTACCAGACAGACAATTAACGAAGTTCGTAATATATCTGTTATCCGAAATCACTGATTTGGGGGAGGAGTCATTAGTGAGAATACTTGTTTATGGGGCTGGAGTCATTGGTTCTTTATATGCGGCAAAGATTGCTAATAGTAAACACCATGAAGTTTCTATCATTGCTAGGGACAAAAGACTTATAGAGCTGAAGGAAAATAGGTTGCTCATAAAGCATATGAAAGGCAGAGATATCGAAAAAGCGAATGTCAATATAATACCTGAATTAGATCCTGAGGATATTTATGATTATATACTTGTAACAGTGAGAAAAGACCAGGTGAAAAATGTTTTGCCTGTATTAAGAGACAATAAATCAAAAAACATCTTGTTTATGGTAAATAACTCATTAGGCCCTTCAGAATGGATCGAACAATTAGGGCGAGAACGAATTATTCTGGGATTCCCTGGAGCAGGTGGAAAGAGAGAAAATGGAATAGTTCATTACCACATCGTATCTTCATTCATTCAACCTACAACGATTGGGGAAATTGATGGAAATTACACAGAGCGATTAAAAACGCTAAGAAATATTTTATTGCATGCAGGTTTTCATGTTTCAATATCGAGCGTATCATTCCTGAGTTCCAACATTTCGAGGTTGGTCAGCTGATACCATTCAGCCCCAATGGAAAAATGGGAATGTACGTAAAAGACTTCGCGGAGCCCAAGTGGATAATTTGGGGTGACAAAGAGAATTATAGTACTTGGAGCTGGGGTCTCTATCCTATAGATTCAGCCCACACCAGATTAGTTACCCGAGTACGACTCCGCTATAGATGGCTATCACCGACTATTATCTTTTCCCTATTACTAGATATTGGAGATATTGTTATGATGAGAAAGTGCATGTTAGGAATTAAACTACGAGCCGAGAAACTGTTCAAAGATGGCAGGATATAAGCATTACTTCGGGGCCTGTCAACAGCGCATAACAACGAATTTGCAGAAATCTAAGCAATGATGAATGTAATAACCAGACTCGCAAATTCGAAGAATGTTATACGTAATCCTCATGCAAATATTTCTAATAAAAATTTTAAGGAGAGCTTTTGTGAAATATTCAGGTGAAGATTTTTGGAAGAATTATATGGAGAATTGGTTTGGGGCAGAACTAATTAGCAAATGGACTAAATATGTAACTGAAGAAACTATTATATCAAATAATAGAAAAATGCATATAGAAATTTATGATGCTGGCAACCCCAATAATCCAACGTTGATATTTGCTCATGGGATTGCCGGGTATGCACGATTGCTATTGCCTTTTTTGATTCCAATAAGGGAAAAGGGGTACAATATTATTGCTCCTGACTTGCAAGGATTTGGATATAGTGAGGGACTTAAAGGTGATTTCGAGTGGGATGTTCATCTTCAAAACCTTTCCGACACAATAAATTATGCAAAACAGAGGTTTAGTGGAAAGATCATTTTAGGCGGAGCAAGTATGGGAGGCCCTTTAGCTTATGCGACAGCGGCCCGTTTCGGAGGAATAGATGCACTGGCTTGTTGGTGTCTATGGGATTTTAGTGACAAAGAGTTTATGTTAAATGAAACTAATACAAAGAAGTTTACATATCTGCTTATTCCTATCTTTAAGCTTCTATGTTCGGTAATGGGTAATATTAGACTCAAGACATACACTTTAGTCTCATATGAAACACTTTCCGATTCATATGAAATGAATTCATTAGTTAAGAAGGATCCGCAAGCAGGGACACATATTTCTCTTAAAGGAGCGGCGAGTTTAGTAACTCAAAGTAAACCAGATATATCCCATAACGAGTTTAAACTTCCAGTTTTAATCGTTCAACCGGGGTCTGATCGAATGACTCCTGTAAAATATACTGAAAAAACCTTTAAAAAGTTAGGTTCAGAGAAAAAGAAGTACGTTAAATTGGATGGAGCTGAACATTTTCCAACTAATAAAGACTTTTACGGAAAATGGGCAGAGGAGTTTAATAATTTTGCTTGTTCGTTATAGCCTGGGGGCTACGTACAACACTGAATTCCCAAAATCTCTCAAACCATCAGAACGTTATTCTTCAAACTACTCTTCAAGCAACGAATCTATGCTTTTTATTGATCAGGATAGGCTTAAAAATGCACAAAAACCTCAATGACTAGCTTAGTCTAGTTCCTTATTCATAGAATGTTGACGCTAGCTAGTTATTACCGTCATTATCGAACACAGAAGGTATATTATCTTCTATCTCCTCCTCTACCCTCAACCCACTTTTCAGCTCAAAAACGAAATGCGTTGGCGTGAGAATTTTCTATCTCAACCAACGCATTAAATATTTCTTCGAATTCTCACTTAGTTCTGTCTCAATCTGGAGCCGTTGGAATTAAGTCTAGCTTGCAACTATTTCTTGATTTCTTTTTTGTTGCAATATTTGTGGCTGTCTTTATTCTATTTCGTTAAGACTAAACAAAAAGCAATGATAATAACTTCTATAATTGGTCTGGTTTCTCATGTAGCTTTATTATATCAAGATAGGGGTTTCACAATTTGCACGGGGGCATAGTTGAAACCTTATCAACTAATTAACCATGCTTCCTGTGTTACAATTATGAAATAATATATCAAGATGATTATTTTGGAGGTAGACCATGTTTACTGCATTACTGGAAAGCTTACCGTTTCCCCCGCGTGTTCCCTTCATGGGCGGGCCTACACCCATTCAAAAAAGTCGCCTTGCTTGGGGTGATGCTTCGTTATATTGGAAACGCGATGACTTGACGCCCTACGGCCTAGGGGGAAACAAACTTCGTAAACTTGAGTTCCTCATGGCCGAAGCACTAAGCCAAAAAGCGGACCTCATCATCACCTCCGGTGGACCCCAATCAAACCACGCTCGCCTGACCGCCGTTGTTTCCACTATGATGAAGCTTCCTAGTGTAATCGTAATACCTGGTGAGACCCCTACTGAATGGGGAGGCAACCTGCTTCTGGATCGTTTAGCAGGTGCGGAAATCATCGCTTGTGGTGAAGAACCACTTGATCAGGCCGTGGCACGCATTGCCTCTGAAAAGAAAACACAAGGTTATCAGCCTTACACCATCCCTCTCGGAGGCTCGAATGCACTCGGATCGTTAGGATACTTTCTGGCTTTTTTCGAACTTCTCATGCAAGCAGAGGAGCAAGGCTGGACGCCTAGTACTCTTGTTTGTTCTGTAGGTAGTGCAGGCACTCTCGCTGGTCTCGTCGCCGCGAATGCCCTGCTCCCTCACCCTCTTCGTTTAGTGGGAGTCAGTGTATGGCAGAGTGCGAATCAATTACGCCCTCAAGTAGAAACCCTTGCAACGGCTAGTTTAAAGTTGCTCCACGCCCCTTGTCCTCTAGCACCTTTTGAAATCGTCGACCAATTCGTCGGACCTGGCTATGGCTTACCCACACCAGCGTCTTCGAAGGTTTTAATAGAATGTTTTAGGACTGACGGTATCCTCTTTGATCCTGTTTATACCGCCAAAGGAGTTGTCGCTGTTAAGCACCTGATGCAACATGAATCTCGAAAATATCCTGAAGCTTTTGTGTTTTGGCACACTGGGGGAGGACCAGCTATCTTTGACAAACATTACTACACTGAGCTTCTTCGCTACACTTGATACAGTTCAAGTCTTTCCCCGCTTGGTCCACGAAAGAAGAAATTATACCGTCCTTCCCCTAATGCCATCGGCTCAGAAGAGGTCAGTTCCACCTGCTGAGCTTTTAAGTGCTCGATGGCTTTGTAGATATCTAATACTCGGAGGGCCAAATGATTGACCACCCCGTCTTCATACCGTCGACCATCGATCACTTCGACCAGTTCCACGACCGTACCCCCTAATTCTAAAAATACCAATTCTACGTCTCCGGGCTTAATCCGGTATAAATAGTTAAAACCAAGTGCATTTATATAAAATTGTATTGCTTTTTCTAGATCCAAAGCTTTAATTCCGATATGTTCGACCCCCATAAACAGCGGTCCGTTTTCCAGTTTCTCCATAGTTCCCCTCTCCAGACTTTTAGTCATAGTTTTTTCACTGATCAAGGGCAGGATAGCTCCTTCCAGCTCTAGGAGCCTTTGCTTAATGTCTAAGCCTCCGGCATATCCCGTCAGATTTCCGTTTTTACCGATCACCCGATGACAGGGTACAATAACTCCAATTGGGTTCCTGTGGTTAGCCATACCGACTGCTCTCTGGCCTTTGATATTTTGAACCTTTGTGGCTATTTCTCCATAACTACGGGTCTCTCCGTAGGGAATCCGCAGAAGTTCTTCCCAAACTTGACACTGAAACGGTGTCCCTAGTTGATGAAGTGGAATCGTGAATTCCTGGCGTTGTTCTAAGAGATACTCTTGAAGCTGACGAATTACTTCACTATTCGGTTCACGCTTTCGAATTAAAAAGCATTTCGGTAACCAGCGTGACGCCCATGCTCGCAAGGTCTGTTCTTCCTCAACAGAGGGTCCAAGGCCTAGCCAACACAACCCCTGCGCAGTTGAAGCAACCGTTAACTCGACCTCTAGGTCTTTGATGGTCATCCGTTCCGTCCAAAAAGCAACAGTTTGGGCGCTCCAAAGCTCGCGAACGAGATAGCTAGTAAATTTACCGTCTTGATAGATTTCTATTGCGGTCTGATCGTTCTTTAAAAGGGTATCTAGCTCTGTGGGAACACTCCATTTCGGCCCTTCTTTATCTTTACGGTAAAGTTCAAGACCATTTTGAGAAAAACGCATGATTGCATAGATTAATGCCGCCAAACCCCGAGCGAACGGCTCCTCGGACTCTAGCCAGGGTCTTATCCGCTCTTCAAGAGGATCGATTAATTGAGGAGCACTCTGAGCTAATTGTACTAATCCCCACAGCGCGCCATCGCTCAAGCTTTCATCTTCTAGTAATCCAGAAAGCATCCAGTTAAAATGTCCGCAGGTTATTGGGCAATGCGCCAGTAGGCTTCCTATGGCCTCAGAGGCATTCCAAGCGGTCCCGCCGGACTCTTCGTTGAGCATCCAAAAATAACGCCTCACCAATTCGAGAGCATATTTCGGATCATCCTGTTCAACTTGCTGGGCGAACACCCCCAAAGCCTCAACTGCTCGCCAGAAAATAAGACCATCCTTAACATATATTCGAGTCATAAATTGTCGATAGATCTTCTTATTCTCTTTTTCTTTAGCCCACACTCTCAGTTGTTTCCAATCCCGGTTTTCTAAAACTCGCTCCACATCTCTTTTAGTAGGCATTGGACCACCTGCTCTCTTTCGTCAATGAAACCATACAAAATTCTAACTAGATTAATTGGCTTAATTTCTAATTCCGCTTCGTTCCTTATTAGTAATTATCTTATCATAATTCAAGGTATAAGAAAACGTGGAACAGACTATGCTACAAGCATCGTAGGCAGAAGATTAAACCCCTGTAACGTCAATCCAGTAGGACCTAGAATAATAGAGTGACGCAGATTCAAGAGATGACTTACAAACAAAAATGACCACGACCTGAGATTCACTTGAACTTCAGTCGTGGTCATTTTATCTATCCTACATCTTTAAGCCTTTTCAATCTTACGCAATGCCCCTCGGGCTCGCTCCCTAACATTAATCGATTCACCGTAGTCTTCTGCAACTCTTAATAATTCTGTGACAGCTGTAGCAGCCCCTATATCCCCAAGTGCTTGAGCTGCCATTTCCTTCACCCCAACCACTGGATCGCTCAGCAATCGGATTAAAGAATCGATCGCTGCCTTATTTCCCAGTTGCCCTAAGGCTTCGCAGGCACTTGCTCGGATTAAGCTGTCATTATCACTCAAGCATTTCATCAGTAGCTCAAAAGCCATGGGATAGTTAGAGAATACTTTGAGTAAGTAGATATCGACCCGTCTGCTCACCTTTTGATAGATGCCACTTAGGACTTCAAAGGCTTGTTCCTGCTTTAACTCACGCACAGTCCAATCAATGAGACGAATTAAAACCGCCTCATTTTGACCGAGCAAAACGCCTTTTGCCAAGTCTATATCATGGATTGCTATCGCACTCTTTAACTGTTCCCCCAGTTTAGGGAGTAGATAACCAGCGATGGTTCGGGCGCTTTTTTCACTGAGGGTTAATTTCCCGGCTTTGTTCTTTTGAATGTAGTGCAAGGAAATCAAGCCATCGATGACACAGGAAAATAGAAGTCCCGCCGTATGGCCCATGGCAGATATTAATGACTCTTCGTTCATTTGGCCTTCATGAGTATGAATTATTTCCAGCAGTGTCACCAAATCCTGGACTTGCAAGGGCATTCCCAGATCCCAAATCACTTGTTCTAAGATTAAACGTTCCTTAAATAAGGGTTCTCCAGCGAACGCTGTCTGAAATTGGTAGAGGAAACTTAGCTGTTCGAAGCCAAAGTCTCTCAACTCTATGTTCTGCTGGCATTCTAAGAGGCTTACCCTAGAATTAGCCGTGAACGCTTTGAGTTTTTTTAATCTAAGGATCAGTAAATCTAAATAATCTAAAGGGTAACCGGTTCTCTCTGCGATATTGGGCAAGGACTCGTTCCCGATCCAAAGGCGAAAAATACGGCGCCAGGGTTCTTTCGGATCCGTAATTTGAGGTCGGTTGAGGATCTTTTGCGCAGGTAATAGTAAGTCGTTGGCTAAATCCACAACGACGGCGGAGGGATTGGCAAATTGGTTTTTTAACTTCCATTGTATTATTTCGGCAAAGGTAGAATTCGTCAGTATGTCTGCATTATTACAAAAACAATGGACGAGATCCGGTATGATCGTTTCATTGATATATTTCAGGGCTAGAGGGCTTCTCGGTCCGCCCCACTCTTCTAATAATACCGCCGCTAAGCTTTCCGTTAAGCTGGTTAAATCATTTTTAGTCCAGTCCCACTTCATTAATTCCACTGTTCATCACCTTCCCAGCTTCCATTCCCATTTGCCACCCTAATTCCAGGGCTTTGATGTTTCGTTCCGCGGTACCTCTTGGAGCCCGTTGTTGGACTGCTTGCCTAACGTTCTCCCAAGGGATGTTGCCACTTAGGGATGCTACGACTCCTAACGCCACGACATTAGCACTTTGTTCGGAACCAAATTGCGTTCGGGCAGTTTTCGTGATCGGTAACGAATAATAATTCTTACTGCGCGGCTTAACGTCTGAGACCTGGGAATTATCCACAATCAGGATGGCTTCTTCGGTCAGATGCAAGCCGTACTTCTTATAGGCTTCTTGACTGAGAGTTAAGACAAAGTCCGGTTTTTCTACTTTAGGGTAGTAAATCTCAGCGTCTCCGATAATGACTTCCGCCCGACTGGCACCGCCCCTAGCCTCGGGACCATAGCTTTGACTCTGAGCTACATTCTGGCCAGCGCTGATTCCTGCCTCTGCCAACATGATCGCCGCTAAAATCAGGCCTTGGCCGCCGGTTCCGGTTAACAGAAATTCTTGATTAGCCATTCAGACTGACCTCCCTTAATTTCTGTCTGAGCTTCTCGTATTCTTGCGTATACTCGGGTGCCTCTGACTTGAAAATCTCGCCAATCTGGAAATCTTCATCGCGGGCAGTTCTTTTTTGCCCGGCTTTGAAGGCGTGCTCTTTTTGCCAGAGCAGCATATCCGCGGGGGTTTTGAATTTATTGCGGCGTCCATAGGAGACAGGACACTGGGAAATGGCCTCTACGACCGAAAAACCCGGATTGTTATATGCGTCCATGACTAACTTAGTCAGGAGCTGATTATGGTAAGCAGTGGCTCTTGCTCCATACGTTCCACCCGCTGCTTTGACCAGGTCCAAGATTTGGAAGGGTCTCTCTAGGTTGCCAAAGGGTGAGGTGGTTCCTCGTTTATCATGAGGGGTTAAAGGGGACGTCTGACCTCCTGTCATACCGTAAATGCTGTTATTGACGACGATGGCTGTCAGATCGATATTGCGCCGAGCGGCATGAATTAAATGATTACCCCCAATGGCCGTTGAATCTCCATCACCCATGATTACGAAGACATCCAACTCTGGACGAGCGGCCTTAATGCCTGTGGCGAAGGGTAGTGCTCTGCCGTGAGTCGTATGAATGGTGTTAAAGTCTAAGTAGCCCGGCATACGGGAGGAACAGCCAATTCCAGAAACAAAGATCACGTTATTTTGGTCTAGTTGTAAGGTTTTGATGGACCGAACGATGGCAGCCATAATCGTTCCTATGCCACAACCTGGGCACCAGATATGTGGTAATGTTTCTGTCCGAAAATATTGAGCTATATCACTAAACATCTTAGATAACCTCCCGAATTCTGTCTAACACTTCCTTGGGAGTTATTAATTCTCCGTCAATACGGTTCAGGCGCTCAACGGCTTTATATCCAAAGAGTCGTTCGACTTCGCCGACTAATTGACCGTTGTTCATCTCGACGACTAAGTACTTACGGTCAACATACTTTTCGAGCTGTTTTTGAGGAAATGGCCAAATCGTGATGGGGCGAAAGAGTCCAACCTTTAAGCCAACACTCCGAGCGATATGAACAGCCTCTAAGACTGAGCGTGCAGTACAGCCGTAAGCTACTACGATCAGGTCTGCGTCGTCCAGCTGCACCTCTTCGACTAATTGGATCCGGTCTAAATAAGGATCCAGCTTCTGGGTTAGACGCTGCATAAACTTTCTAGTTACCTCCGGGTTCCCGGTTGGCAAGCCCTTTTCAGTATGGGTTAACCCGGTTACATGGTAGCGGTAACCCTCACCAAAGTTCGCCATGGCTGGAATCATGCTTTCATTGTTTTCATAAGGGATGTATTCCCCCGGCGGTACCGTCGGCTTTTTCCGGTTAACGAGGGTTAGTTCGTCAGGTAAGACGACTTTTTCTCGTAGATGCCCAATCACTTCATCCATCAGGAAAATCACAGGAATCCGAAATTCTTCGGCCATATTAAAGGCTTTGACCGTCAGTTCATAGCACTCTTGCACTGAGGAGGGTGTTAAGGCGATGATCGGATGGTCGCCATGAGTGCCCCACCTCGCTTGCATGACGTCTGCTTGGGCAGGCGCCGTGGGTAGCCCTGTACTGGGTCCCCCTCTTTGGACATTTACAACGACACAGGGTACTTCGGTTGCAATGGCATACCCTAAATTCTCCTGTTTGAGGGAAAAGCCCGGTCCGCTTGTAGCCGTCAGTGTTTTAACTCCCGTTAAGGAGGCTCCGATGATCGCTGCCATGCTTCCTATTTCGTCCTCCATTTGGATGAAGGTTCCACCGATCCTCGGCAATCTCTCAGCCATTATTTCGGCGATTTCTGTTGAGGGTGTGATCGGATAACCTGCGTAGAATAGAACTCCCGCCGCCAGTGCCCCCTCTGCTACGGCTTCATTGCCTTGCATTAACCTTGCTTTACTCATTCTTTTATCACCTCGATATTAATCGCAAAGTCTGGGCAAAGTCGTTCACAAGTCTTACATGCTATGCACTGGTCTGGCTTCGCAACGATAACCCTTCCTAACTCGTCGCTTTCCAGCACTTTTTTAGGACAAAATGCTACACATATTCCGCACTTCTTACACCAATCTTGACTGACCAGTACGTTAGTGGTCTGTATTGCTAGTACCAAAACCTAAACATCTCCTTATGCTTCCTTTTTCTCAGCCAGTGCCTTTTTAACCAGATCACTCACTTCCCAGGGAAGGGACGCCACATAAGCTCCTGCTGCCTTTAAGGCGACGACTTTGCTGTCATAGGTTCCTTTGCCACGCTCAATGATGGCACCGGCATGGCCCATTCTTTTTCCAGGAGGAGCACTTTTACCGGCTAGGAAGGCGATCACCGGTTTACTCATGGTTTTAATGAATAACGAGGCTTCTTCTTCGGCATTACCACCGATTTCCCCCACCAAAACCACCGCATTTGTTTCCGGATCCGCTTCAAACTGTGCCAACACATCAATAAAGGATAAGCCGACCACACGGTCTCCTCCTAGGCCAACTACCGTTGATTGACCAATTCCAGCCTTGGTTAACTGGGAGACAATTTCATAACTGAGCGTCCCACTTCGCGCTACGACTCCGACGGAACCGGGGATAAAAATACTGTTCGGCATAATCCCGATCTTTGCTTTACTCGGCGAAATCAGACCAAACGTGTTTGGCCCCACGACCTGTACTTGTTTCCTTTCCGCAAAAGCCATAATTTCCATGGCATCATGTAACGGCACATGCTCTGTAATAATCACGAGGGTTTTGATGCCGCCGTCGATCGCCTCGAAGGCGCAATCTTTAACTTGTTTGGCCGGGACAAAAATCACAGAAGCTTCAGCAATTTCTGCCATCATGGCTTCTTCCACCGTATCATAAATAGGCACACCGTGGACAACTTGTCCTCCCTTGCCAGGGGAAATTCCTCCGATGATTTTGCTACCGCTTTCCAGCATTTGAGAGGTATGGAACTGCCCTTGTTTGCCCGTCATGCCTTGTACTAAGATCTTCGTGGTCTCATTGATCATGATAGTCATACGTCCTACGCTCCCTTCACTTTAACGAAGGCGACAACTTTCGCAACAGCTTCGTCAATGTTTCGATACGATTCAATCCCATGTTCGCGTAGAAGGGCTATTCCAGCTTCTTCGTTGGTGCCCACCAAACGGATGACCATTGGAACTTTTATATCTATAGATTCTTTCACTTGAATAATAGCTTTGGCTACCTCATCGCAACGGGTAATTCCTCCGAAGATATTAATGAGGAGGGCTTTCGGCTGAGTAGAGAGTAATATTTCTAAAGCGCCGGCTGTTGCTTCCTTGCTCGAACCTCCACCTGCATCCATGAAATTACGGGGACTTGATCCAAATTCGTGAATCAAGTCGAGGGTTGCCATCGTGATCCCGGCCCCATTAGCCATCACTCCGATCTCCCCATCCAGTTCCACATAGGAAATCCCCAGCTCAGCGGCTCTTTGCTCCACGGCGGTTTTTTCTTCGACAAAGGGAACGTCTTTACCAAACCGAAACGCAGCGTCATCATCCACCGTCATTTTGCCATCGGCTGCTAGGGCGTGAGAATCCACAACGACCAAAGGGTTGATCTCAATCAGTTCTGCATCGTACTTCCGGAAAAGTTGATAAAGTTTTACCATAATCGTGGCGACCTCTTTAGCAATCTGACCTGTCAAGCCAAGCTGTCGAGTAATTTCGCGGGCGGCATAAGGTTGTAACCCGACATTCATATCGATCAGCCGTTTGATTATTTTCTCTTCAGCGACTTGTTCAATCTCAACGCCTCCAGCTGCCGAGGCAATCAACAACGGTTTTCGCCGTGCCCCATCATAGGTAATTGCCAAATAGAGTTCTTTTTCAATGCGAAGCTTTTGCTCGACAAGAATTATATCAACCTTAAGTCCTTTAATTTCCGTTGCCAGGAGTTCCCGTGCCTTGTCAGTAGCCTCTAAAGGGTCCGAAGCAAACTTGATTCCACCAGCCTTACCACGCCCCCCTGAAAGAACTTGGGATTTAATGGCGACAGGACCGACTTGGGCAACAAAATCCGCTACTCCTTCGGCACTGGTAAACACTCGTCCCTGGGGCACTGGGATCCCATTCGTCTTGAAAATTTCTTTGGCCATGTACTCATACAGTTTCACCTTGATGGCTCCTTTCAACTTCCCCTTATCCTTGAGTATGCAAACATTCTAACTATTTGTATTTCTATGTCATAAGGGCGAATACCTTCTCAAAGTGAATATTTTATAAGGCATTACGCAGGGTGCGTGTGTAAATGTCTTTTGCTTCAATTATTATGGTACTTCAAACAATTCCACGACAAATAAGGGGATTCCGCAAGGAATCCCCTTATTTGGGATAGATAAAGCTTAGGACCCCTGAGGAGGGTGATAACGCTGCTTTTCCTTTGGTACCATGCAGGTTCCGGTTGCTCGACAGACTAAGATAGATTTTTCCAGAATTTCAGCCGCCGAATTACTCTTAGGTAGCGGGGCAATAACTTTATTAGCTTGAAAACTCATTTTTCGTGAGGTGTTACCATAGAGAGTAATAACACCGGTTGCTTCAATATAGTCCCCTGCATAGACCGGGGCTAGAAATTCAACATTGTCATAGGCAACAAATAAGCCCTCATCACCATCACTGTAAATGAGCAATTCAGTGGCCACATCCCCAAAAAGCTTCAACATATGAGAGCCGTCAACCAGACCACCACCGTAGTGGGCATCACCTGCACTTATTCTCAAGCGAATTTTACTTTCATACATCGTGATCACCCTTTCTGTTTATTAGTACCTGCTCGATCATAAAGCTGGCAACATCCTCCGCAAACGTACCAGGGCCGAACCCAGCGTCAAATCCAAGTTCTTTCGCTAATTCATAGTTGATACGAGGCCCCCCCACAATCAGGAGAAAGTTGTTACGCACTCCTTCAAGTTCAAGTAGTTCAACCATCCGAGTTAGGTTTCTAAGATGAAGATCTTTTTGGGTTACCACTTGTGAGATTAAGATGGCGTCCGCTCCAACATCAAGCGCCCTGGCCAACAAATCTTCACAAGCTACCTGGGCACCGAGATTGTAGGCCTCAATTTGATGGTAGCTTTCCAAGCCTTTATGGCCATTATAGCCTTTAATATTCATAATGGCGTCTATTCCGACCGTGTGAGCGTCGCTTTCAATGCTAGCCCCGACCACTACGAGCTTTCGCCCAAGCTTTGAACTAATTAGGGCTTCGATTTCCGCCTTCTCTAAGGTTTTGTGAGATGATTTGAGAACTTTTATGCTTGAAAAGTCTACCGCGACCGGGGAGCGGGCATAGAGAACGAAAAAACTAAAGCCTTCACCTAAATCCTGGCTATGAACTACCTTTGGGTCCTGAAAACCACTCTGTAGGGCCCAACGTCTGGCTGCTTCCTGAGCTTCTGCACTAAGAGGGAGTGGTAATGTCAAGGACAGTTGGACAATTCCATCATTAAGCGTATCACCATAGGGGCGAACCTGTGTCAAATCTACCTTAGACATTAGCATCACCTCCAAACAGCTCGACAAAAGGATTAAGATAGTTAGGACCTTTGGCAAAGACTCCGTCAAGACCACGTCCGCCGGAAGCACTGCGGGAAATCTCGGCGAACATACCCTTTTCCAAAGCTCCAAACAAGCCAGTATCCCGAATTGTAATGAGCATATTCACAGCAGCTTGAAGCGTTTCTCGGGCACGCTGTTGAATCTTTCCATCGGCTGCAAACGTGATTTCATCTCCAAAATTTCGCATATATTGAAACACAAGTTGTGCTGACTCTATACTAAGAAAGCGGTCTTGCATAAGGGGTGTATGAGACGCTTCGGTAAGCATACCAAGTAGGTGGATACTCTGACCGGTCATGATTGACGCAACGTTAAACAGCGTGTCTTGAACGTGAGCGCGAAAGATGTTGCCTGTCATATATTTCGTAGGTGGCATGTATTTAATCGGGGAACGAGGAAAAACCTCGCGAATTAGCTGTGCTTGAGCAATTTCATAAAGAAATGCATCGGGTTGGTCTGGGTTTATCTCCATAGCATGCCCTAAGCCTTGCTGTGCTTCAGGTAGCCCTGACAAGAAGGCAAATTGTTCATTAATTAGATCCGAGGCTAGAACAGTATGGGCTGCTTCCATAGCATCCGCTGTTGTTAAATAGTTATCCTCACCCGTATTGATTACAATCCCAGCAAATCCATTGATTAAACGCGAGAAATATTGATCAATAAACGTTCGTTGCATGTTAATGTCACGGAAAATTATGCCATACATGGAGTCGTTGAGCATGACGTCTAAGCGTTCCAGGGCACCCATAGCGGCAATTTCCGGCATACAAAGTCCCGAACAGTAATTTGTCAAACGGATATAACGACCCACTTCTTGGCCAACTTCGTCTAAAGCCTGCCTCATGATAGAGAAATTAGCCTGTGTGGCGAAGGTACCACCAAAGCCTTCCGTGGTTGGGCCATAAGGCACATAGTCGAGCAGACTTTGGCCCGTAGAACGAATAACGGCAATGATATCAGCACCCTGATGGACTGCCGCACGCGCCTGAATGATATCTTCATAAATATTACCTGTGGCCACAATAGCATAGAGGTAGGGTTCCGCTCCCTGACCCAAGGAACCAATCATCGCTTCCCTATTACGACCTTGTTCTTTAATCCGAGTTACAGCAGGAAGGGCAAGCCCAAGTGCCATTTCATGAAGTGTTTCCAGCGGATAATCGGGCAAATTTTCCAAAGAGAGTTCGTTGCGATCTATCTCTTCCGCCAAGCTTTGAGGATTTTTTCCATAATGAAGACACGCTTTGGCAATCAGGCTCGCCGCCCCATCCTCAATCAAACCCTGTTCGCGCATATGGTCGACTAGGACGTTTGGAAACGGTATTCCTTCCGGATTAACTCCATTGACTCCAAACATCCGAACAATGGTTCGTTCAACACTTACCGTGCTATGGGAGAAAATAAATGGAGTAACCTGGGCTACAATATCGTTGGCAATGGTTCTTGCTTCAGCAATGAGCACTGGATCCAGCTGAAGTTTATTTGCTAGATATGGACGTGTCAATGCCGTCACCTCCTGAAATAATTTTAAGGTTTCACAGTAAGGAAAAAACGATTGTGATTAAGGCAAGTAGATTGTTCCCTGCTGTAAATCTACGAGGGGAATATGACTGTATGGGAGCAGAGCCTCAGCCAATTGCTCTGTAGCAATCGGTGTCAAAGGGTGCCATGAATTTAAAGTAAGCATGATCAGCTCCGGTCGTGTGCTGAGAAATAGACCGATACCCCGAGCTTTTAAGCCTTGCCAAACACGCTGTGAAAGCAAAATTTGGGCGGGAGTATCTACCACAAAGTAGTGTGGCAATCGTTTAGTTTCTAGCAGCAAGAGATATAGCTTATCGGTAAAAGCTCCCTGAAGATAGAGGGCCTCTGGTTTCTGGGCTAGAACTTGCTTAAGATCTTCTTTCCACAGAAACCTCGGTAAGGAGAACCAGTTATTTTCCGTTAAAACGAAGTTTTGACCGGAGGGTGGTAATGGTCCAACAGCTACCGGAAGTTGAAACAGTTGAAGCACATACTGAGTGCGCTGGGTAACTTCTTCCAGTGAATTTCCTAAGGCCGCTCCAGTGCTGAGAATGATTCCTGCTTTGTCAAACGCAACGTGAGAAAGACGGTTCAGGGCTCCATCAATAAATATACGCTTTGCCCCAGCTTGCTGAAGTCGAATAATTCCTTCTCGCAGTTCAGGAAGATTGGCTGGTCCGGCCATGCGAAAGCGAGTGGCTGAGGTGATCCTCACTATAAGCCAAGAGCCAAACTGAGCATGGCTTCCCCAGCGTTCAAGAACTTCATACCCGCTTGATTCTTTAGGTAGGAATTGTTCCGCGGTCAGGATGAGTTGTCCCGGAAATACCTGAATCGGAGGCTTAGGATGTCTGTATACAGCGTCCTGAGCCTCACCGTCATATCCAATCGAAGTTAGCCCGAGAGATTCCTCACGGCAAAGTGAATTGATGACGTTCAGCGCCGTAGTTTTTCCCGCATTTTTTACTAGTCCTGCAAAAACAAGCAGAGGGAACGCTTGGCTTTTAACCCGGATTAATTCTAATACATCCTGAGATTTAGGCGTAGGTTCGTTCATAAATCTCACGCAATTGCGGAGCTTCACGCATTATTTGTAGAGCTACTTCCGCATGTCCCTCGGTGTATCCGTTTCCGATCAACATGGTAACATCTCTACCCACCCCTTCGGCTCCCAGAGCAGCAGCAGTAAACGACGTAGCCATACTAAAGAAATAAACAATCCCTTTATCTTGAGTTGCTAGAATGCTCCCCATCTCTGTATTAGGGATATTCACCATATTCAAGGTGACATCTGCCATTTTCCCGTCGGTTAGTTTCTCTATTTCACGCATTACCCATAAGGCATCCCGCGCATCGCCCTTAAGTGTAAGGACGTTCAGACCCGATTTCTTCATCCGCTCGATGCCTTGATCCGAATGACTAATTCCAATGACTTTACCCGTAATGCCTACGCGCTTACAAGCTTCATACATGCTTAAAAGTCCGGATTTACCACCCCCACCAATCACCACTACAATGTCACCAGGTTTAACTAGTTTAGCGGTTTGGGCTGGAGCTCCGGCGACATCGAGAACGGCCAAAGCTAATTTTTGAGGCATATCATCCGGCAGTTTAGCATAGATGCCACTCGCAAAGAGGACTGCCTCCCCTTGAATCTCAACTTGGTCCACATCTTTATGCACGGCGAGTATTTTGTCAATTCGCAAGGGTGTCAGAGAAAGTGACACCAAGGTTGCAATTCGGTCACCAACTTTTAATGTTTTATCCTGAACTAAGGCACCTATAGCTTTGATCTTACCAATAAGCATCCCACCAGAACCAGTGACCGGATTGTGTTGCTTACCGCGTGTTGCGACAGTTTCCAATATTATTTCCCCGATTTTTTCTGTGTTTCCCTCTGCTTGAGACTTTATTTGGGTAAAGGACGCTGAGTCTACGTTGAGAACCTCAACATCGATGAGAATTTCGTTATCATACAAGACCGAAAAGTCATTATCCAATCTCTGAGCTGGTTGGGGAAGAACTCCTTTAGGTTCAATTACACGGTGTGTTCCGAACGGACAGCCGAGTGCCATTAATAAGACCCCTTTCTTAACCATAATAGTGAGTAGCTTTCAAAACGAAGCAAGTAACAAACATCCTTTGATTAACCCTAATTTTGATAACATTCTTAATCACAGTCTATCAAGTTTAATTAGTTATTGCTATGTTCGCCCCTGCCAACATCTGAGGCTGATTATTATACATGATGTATAAAATTAGTAACAATTTAAAAGGATTTTGCTACACTTTAGGAGAATGTATGCAAAAGGACTTCTCCTAACGTTCCTGTAGACTTTGGTTGTTGTATTAGTGGTCTAATATTAAGGAGATGACAGCTATGTCCTTAACCGTAAGAGAGGCTCTCAAGCTTGACGTTTTGAGAGATATTCGAGTTGTAGCCGGTCACGACGGACTAGAACGTAAAATAACCTGGGTAAGTATTCTAGAAGTGCTCGATGATATCGGTTGGCTTCACGAGGGTGAATTGCTTGTCACAACTGCGTTCGGCCTTATGGAAGACCCGGATTTACAAAATGAATTGATCCCCGAGTTAGACAAGCGAGGTTTGGCAGGTCTGGCCATTCAAACAGGTTATTACGTTAACGAAATCCCAGAGATCTTTTTTCGACAGGCAGACCAGTACTCTTTCCCCCTCCTCCTATTGCCCAAAGAACTTGCTTTTAGTGACTTGACCAGAGCTCTCTTGAGACTCATCGTTGCTCGCCAAGTCGAGCTTCTAGAATACACCGAACGCATCCATAAGGAATTCACTCAAGTCATTTTGGATAATCGCGGACTGCCAGCCGTCGCCACCGTTCTAGCTCAACTCCTTAATCTACCCGTTCGAATATTAGACAAATCGCACGAAGTGCTAGCAGAGGCAGACGCAGGCAGTGTTTTACAAAGTTGGCCAATGGAAACACCCCAACTTACCCTTTGCCACCTTGGCACTACCGTTACTACCCCTACCCAAGTCATTGCGCCAATACTAGCTGGTAAGAAGATGTACGGATATATTTCAGTCTTAAAGAATTCAAACGAGGTGAGTGAATTAGACATAATTGCTATCAGCAGGGCATCAACTGTTTGCGCTCTAGAGCTTTTAAAGGAAAGGGCTATCTTTGAAGCTGAAACTCGGATACGGGGTGACTTTCTCGATGATTTGCTGAGCGGGAATTTTCCATCGAAGGAGGCAATAGCTAGAAGAGCACGCGCTCTCGGCTACAACCTTGAAACCAAGTTTATGGTCATGGTAATTAACCTTGACTTCTTTAGGGCGTCTATTCAAGAACGAACCGAAGAGCAAGTGCAATTTGTAAAACAAACCCTTTTTGATGTGGTTAGTCGAATAATAACTCGCAAGGGTTATCAGTCTACCATGAAGGTTAAAGGCGATGACTTAGTACTTCTCTTGCAAATTAGTGACACTGGAACTATTGCTTCAGTCCGTGATCTAGTTGATTACCTTCGCCTTGAAATAAGAACAGCCCTTAAGCACTTAACCGCAAGTATAGGCATTGGCCGACTGTACTCCGACCTAGCCGATATTCCTGAAAGCTACCAGCAGGCAATCAATACCCTATCCGTGGCAAAGGGTGTTTGGAAACAAGACTTTTCGGCGTTTTACGATGATCTAGGAATTTACCGGATTTTGATAAGTACACCCTCAAGTGAATTGAAACTATTTTACAACGAAACCGTTGCCCCTCTGATTGAAAAGGATCTTAAAAACCAAGGTGAATTGGTTAAAACGGCCGAAATATATCTACGCTGCAATACGAATATTAAAGATTCCGCAGCCGAACTTTTCATCCACAGACATACTTTACGGTATCGCATGCACAAAGTAGAAGCAATCACTGGTCTCGATTTATCGAACGCAGATGATCGGCTTCGCTTACAGCTAGGCTTGATGATTCGACACGTTATTGCGAAATAGCAAAGGGAACCCGATGGGTTCCCTTTGCTATTTTAGTTAATGCCTCTTCTGTAACAATTATTCTTTTGCCGACCCGCAAACTGGACAATTTTGCATGGCTAAGGGCACCTCAAGTCCGCACTCATCCATCAGTTGAGCATTGACCAGTATTTCTGACGTCACCCCATCCGCCGCAATCTCTCCGTTTTTGATCACAATGGTTCTATCACACATCTCATAAATCATGTCCAGATCGTGACTGGTGATAATTTTGGTGTGTTTAAAGCTCGTAAGCAGTTTCATGACCCTTCGTCTAGATTTGGGATCCAAAGCTGCCGTGGGTTCATCCATCACAAGGACATCCGGGTGCATTGAAAGCACCGAGGCAATCGCCGCAGCCCGCTTTTCTCCACCGGATAATTTAAACGGCGCGCGATCTTTTAGGTGAAGGATTCCCACCAATTCCAGAGCATGGAGGACGCGCGTTTCGACTTCCTTTTCGTCCAGCTTATAATTTCGAGGCCCAAAGGCGACGTCATCATAGACAGTGCTCATAAATAACTGGTCGTCTGGGTCCTGAAAAACCATACCCAGCCTTTGCCGAATCATCGGAAGAGTCTTTTTTGTCACATGAACGTCGCCCACACAAACTTCACCCTGGCTCGGAAAAAGCACCCCCATGAGCAACATCAGCAACGTCGATTTTCCTGCTCCGTTGGCTCCTATGATTCCCACGGACTCTCCATGATGGATACAAAAGGACATCCCTTTGACCGCTTCATGGTCATCTGGATAACTATAATGGAGATCCTTGGCCTCAAGTTTATGATGACTCATCTTATCACTCCCGTTATCAATGAACCTATTACCATCGGAATATTGTATAGCCTTGCCGCTACAAAGAATAACATCCATCCTGCCCAATAAGCTATATCCCAGACCCTAATTTCTTTGAAGCCCCCCGTCTCGTACTCTCCAGTAAAACCTCTTAGACACATAGCTTCGTAAATCCGTTGGGCTCTATCAAAGGTCCGCAGTATTAGTTGTCCCGCCAGTGACCCCCAAGCGCTCCGATGAACCCCTTTTTGATTTGGAGCCCGAAGTGAATACGCTCTTAAGGTGCGAGCAACCTCCTCCATCAAGACAGAGATATATCGATAGGTTAAGAGCAGTTGGAGCACAAAGATACGGGGGATTTTCAACATTCTTAAAGCCCCAGCTAATCGGTCCATTCCCGTGGAAGCAATTAGTAGTAGGGCCGCCGTTACAGTTAACCCACTCTTGATCAAAATCGAAAGGAAGGTGAGCCACCCTCTTGAGATTTCCATTCCACCCAGCCGATAGATTTGCTGGTCAAAAAAAGGATTTAAGATACCTATTCCAATAATGAACGGTGAAACAAGCAAAATCCTTAAAAGGATCGGCTTCAAGGGTAGTTCTGCCAACGAAAAAACCATCACAGGGTAGACAAACAACGGTAGTAAACCACTAATTTCATATCTTCCAAAGGATACAACCACAGTTAAAAAGCTAACTGTGGTTAATAATTTCATGAGAGGATGGAGCTTGTGTATGATAGTTTCCTGCCTGGCTAGATCATCAAGCAGCCGCATATTATACAATGAATTCATGATGTTTGCCATATCAACAATCCAATCAACTTACATTTTTTATGAATTTGCTCTATACTTTCTTCGTTTCAGGAGACTGATACCTGCACCTACAAGAGCAGCTAAGGCCAGTGTCATCCCGCCACCCACTAATCCCGCCGTACTCGTTCCTTCACTTACGGCAGGCCAAGCTTCTTCGCCTTCTCCAGCACCTTGTCCCGCTTCACTTTCTGGTGCCTTAAACGAATAATCAGGCAGAAATGCAATTTTGCTCTGCAGGTCAGAGAGCTTTTGATGAAGGCCAACTGGCGACTCAAGTTCGGCGGTACCAGTCGTCTTGCTTATCGCCCATTCCAAGCCATCTGGATTGGAAGAGGCAAACCAAGATAATCCCGCTCCTGTAATCAGCGCAACCGAGATAAGTCCTAAAGCAACCTTCTTTATAGAGGCATTGCCAATCGCCTCTCCTGAGGCAGCCCTCTCAATTATTTCTGGGCGCTGGTTCCAAATATACGTTACAATAGCGGCTGTGACCAAGCCTTCTATTGCACCAATGGCCAGATGAATAGGTTGCATTAAGAGGACGAACGTTCCAAAGGGTAACTCGGTCTTACCGGAAAAGAGCGTTTCTAGTACGACTCCGAAAGCACCCAGCTGAAGGCCAATGATAGCCGCAATAACGGATACAACGATAATCCGCTTAGTCGAATAACCTTTTCCCATGAGCACTTTATAGATCAAGGGATAGGCAACAAAACAGGTGAAGAAGCCCATATTGAAAACATTACTGCCTAAGGCCAACAGCCCTCCATCTGCGAAAAATAACGCTTGAATAGTGAGCACGGATGCCAGAGTTAAGAAGCCCGCATAAGGACCCAGTAATATGGCTAGAATTAAACCTCCTCCGATATGACCACTCGAGCCTGTCCCTGGTATCGTGAAGTTAATCATCTGGGACGCAAAGATAAACGCTCCCATGACGCCCATTAAAGGAATTTTCTTTTCATCCATCTCAGTTTGAATCTTTTTAATGGAATAAGCCGCAACGCCCGCTGTTGCAACCCACATGGTTCCACCGACTAACGGTGAAATTAAGGCATCTGCCATATGCATAATGTATCACTCCAATTATATCTCTAGCCATATGACTCCCACTTCTACAAGTGGGAGCGTACTTCGTCGCTTCAGTGGGGGTAGAATCCCCTACTGAAGCCTCGATGTTTAGCTTAAGCTAAACGAGTTCACTATACATCCTTATCGTATGGTTTGTCTTTTTAATTAATATTGCTTTCGCGCCATTCATCTCAGATAATAAAAAAAACCAAAAAGCAGACCCTAATGAGTCAAACCTCCATGGTTTTTTGCAAACACCTTCATGGTCTTGCTCAGCAATATCATCTTTAATTTCTATAGTATATTACATTCTACATGATTCCTAGATTTCCTGCAAAGGAAAACAATATTCATCATATACGAAATCCATAGCCCGACTAAACAAAAAAATATTTGAATAGGCAAAATTAGCCCTTCACAGGTATCTATGCCAAGGTTCGAACGGATTTTTCCCGCTCCCATTGGCGGGTCTTGGCCGCAATAATAAATGCGTCTTTATCATTGGTATTCACGATGCCCTCGTCTTGTCCGACATTGGCTGTTTTCAAAAGCGCCTGGCCACCTTTGTCGACGGCGATTGCTTTAAGGTGACCGAAAGCATCTCGTACAAAATCGATGGCGGCACTTTCCATGGACAATGCCGTTGCACCTTCGTCGGAGAGGATAACTCCCACCGCGTCGAAGAGCACAGACGGAGTCCCGGCTAGTTGCTTATCCGCAACTAGTATCGAATCATCGGCAAGCTTCACTCCCCCCACTTTGGGAGCGATAATTGTGACTGCCGCCCCCGCATCTGTCACGGCCTTTTTAATTGTCTCGATCACAGCGCCATCTGAACCATCTGTGATCAGGATGCCAACTGCGCGCCCCATCAGTGTGTATTTCATCTTACCGATGATTTGCAGTGCGGGCGAAGGGGGCATCTCCTTAACGGGCGATGCGGCCACTGGCGCGTCGGGGATTTTGTCGAGGGCCAGACCCGTGGCTACTCGGCTGGCTAGAGTTTCTTCGATATGCCGCAGGTGACCGACGATCGCTTTTCTCACGTGCAGATGTTCGACTTTGGAGAGCTCAAACACTAAGGCTGAGGCGATATGAGCTTGTTCATACACGCTTTGGCTGAGATAAAACTGCCGCGCCTGACTATAATGGTCTTTAAAGCTCTCGGCACGGATGCGGCCTTTTTCGCCTGTTTCAGTGACTGTAGCGCTATGAAAACCGTTGGCAGGCGTTTCGCGTGGCGAGTTGACAGACAAGGAGTTGGGCTCATACGCAACACGGCCCGAGGGTTGCTCCATCTGCATGTGTCCGTCGCGTTGTTGGTTGGTGAATGGGCATTTAGGAGCGTTGATCGGGATCTGGTGGAAATTGGGCGAACCTAAGCGCGAAAGCTGCGTGTCTTGATAGGAAAATAAACGGCCTTGCAACAGAGGATCATTGGAGAAATCAATGCCTGGTACGATATTAGAAGCACAGTAAGCAACTTGTTCAGTTTCAGCGAATAAATTGTTCGGCCAACGATCCAGCACCATACGACCGATCACTTTCAAGGGCACCAGTTCTTCAGGAATCAGCTTAGTCGGGTCCAGATGGTCGAATGGGAATTTATCCGCTTCCTCCTGCGTGAAAAGCTGAACGGCGAATTCCCACTCGGGCAAATTACCCATCGCGATGGCCTCGAACATATCGCGCCGGTGGTAGTCTTGATCAGCACCGGAAATTTTGACGGTCTCATCCCAAATAGTCGACTGCAAGCCGAGCTTGGGACGCCAATGGAATTTGACGAAGGTTGATTCGCCAGCCTCGTTAATCAGTCGGAAACTATGCACGCCGAAGCCTTCGATCATCCTTAGCGAACGCGGTATTGTGCGGTCTGACATGATCCACATCACCATATGCATTGATTCAGGCGTGAGAGATATGAAGTCCCAGAATGTGTCATGCGCGGTGGCCGCTTGCGGAAAGCCGCGGTCTGGTTCCATTTTTACAGCATGGATGAGATCCGGGAATTTAAGGGCATCCTGGATGAAGAAAACCGGGATGTTGTTGCCGACTAGGTCCCAGTTGCCATCCTTAGTGTAGAACTTAACGGCAAATCCACGCACGTCACGCGGGGTATCGACGGAACCTGCGCCGCCTGCGACCGTTGATAAACGAGTAAACACAGGTGTCTTCTCACCGACCTCGCTGAGTATCCGGGCGGTGGTATATTGTTTCAGCGATTCAGTTAACTCGAAGAAACCATGCACACCCGTCCCTCGCGCATGGACGACGCGCTCAGGAATGCGCTCGTGATCGAAATGGGTAATTTTTTCACGAAATATGAAATCCTCCATAAGCGTAGGGCCTTTTGGATTGGCCCTGAGCGAATTTTGATTATCGGAAAGCCCGACGCCCTGGTTCGTGGTAAGCGCGGCGTGCTCTCCACCAGCCAGCTGATGCAACTCGCCGCCGGAACCGAGTAGAATATCTCCGCTAGGAGATGCGCTCATAACCTGACTGTCTATTCCAGTATTACTCAACGGATCTGTTTTGCTCATGGCTATAACCATCCCATCCCTTCCTTGATGTGAGATTATCTTCCACAAAACGCCATTATTTTATACCACTTGGAAAGCTGTCTATGATTTTGGATTAATTTATTCATTTTAGACACAAACTAGCAGGAATTCATGCGCTAGTTATTGAATACTAAAATTAAACACATCCTGCAGGACCACGAAGGTGTTTGCATAGACCATGGAGGTCTGACTTTGATAGTCAACTTTCTGCGGTCTTTTTTGGTTTCAAAGTGAAGGGAGATTATTGTTATGTGTAGAGAAAAAACACCATGGGAAAAATCAGTAGAATTTCACGGGCATGAATGCCCAGGGCTGGCGATCGGTTATAAAGTCTGTGAGGCAGCTATTAAAAAAATGGGCATTCGTTTTTCTCCCGATGAAGAGATCATATGTGTCACCGAAAACGATGCCTGTGGAGTCGATGCCATACAGGTAATCACGGGCTGCACCTTCGGGAAAGGGAACCTTTTTTATAAAGGCACCGGAAAAATGGCCTTTAGCTTTTATAACAGGTCCACCGGCGAAAGCCTGAGAATGATCATGAAGCCTCTCAACGGAGATACTGACCGCCAGCAGCGTCAGGACTACATACTGAACTCCCCTATCGATGAACTCTTTGATTTCTCGAAGCCAACTTATGAATTGCCTGAAAAGGCCAGAATTTTTACGACGCTCGTTTGTGAGATTTGCGGGGAAGGTGCTCCAGAGCATAAGCTGCGACTCGATGAAGGGAAAAAGGTATGCCTAGATTGCTTTAAAGACTATTCAAGAGGATGGTCTTAGATTATTTATTAAAGGAGCATTTTAATATGTGTGAAGCGAATGCCTATCTTAAGGATGGAGACAACGAAGTACTATTCATGGAGTCAGTCGATACCATTGAACCCTATGAAAATGGCCTCAAACTCATGGATATTTTTGGTAAGCAAAAATTTATTCAAGCCAAAATTAAAGACATGGCCCTTCTCAATCACCGTATCCTATTAGAAAAAACAGATTCTAAATAACTTTCCTGCCTAAGAAGAATGCTTACCACACGCACATAGCCATAAACACACTAAGCACCCTCATGAACAAAATGTAGGCTCAATTCATGAATTGCCCTTACGATAATTTCTTAGTAATCCGAAAAGGGTCACGAGTCAAAACTCGTGCCCCTTTTCGGATTAACCTTAGTTAAAAACGCTTAGTTTACTGTTTTATCGTTGTTCAGGGGCAGTGGTTGAGAATACTGGGGATTGTTTCGAGTACGGTCATATTTGCTTGAGTCACCTTATTTAAAGCATTAGCGAACTCGTTTAGCTAATGCTAAACATCGAGACTTCATTAGGGGATTCTACCCCCACTGAAGCGACGAAGGACTCTCCCACTTCTTACAAGAAGTGGGAGTCATACGGTTAGAAATACCGTAAGAGTCTTCCACTTCAATAAACCTTCTAAACCCACTTCATAACATTTATCTTGCTTGATGATGAACGTATCATAATAAATTTGAATCCCGTTTTGTTCCTTCACTCCGAAGTACCCTTCTCCTTTCGGCTTTCCGGGATGAGCCTCGACGAAGACGGTACTAGTGCAACATCCGGCTTGGGGAGCTTCTTCAAGTGTGAGGATTCCGCCATGTTCTTTGATATAGTTAATGGCCTGTTCTGACAAATTCACTTGAAGGTCTATTTGAGGTGCGACCATCTTAAGAGATTTCCATTTTGTGTGCTTTACGCACTTTATTGGCAAAGAGCAACGTGATTCCGACGGTAATTAAGAGTCCGACCGGAGTGGAAATGCTAGCGGATAGACCGAAGCCTTCTGGAGCTTGTAAGAGATAAGTGAAGGTAACTGCAGTCATGAAGGCGGCAGGAATTGAAGCAATCCAGTGAAACCGTTTTTCCTGAACGAGGTACACAGCAGCGGTCCAAAGAAGGATCATAGCTGTTGTTTGGTTCGCCCATCCAAAGTATCTCCAGAGGAAGTTAAAGTCGATCTGGGTTAAGCCGTAAGCAATAGCGAAAATGGGAATGGAGATAGCCAATCGTCTCGAGAAAGGCTTTTGGTTCATTTTAAAGAAGTCAGCGATGATCAGTCGAGCCCCACGGAATGCGGTATCCCCGGAAGTAATCGGGAGAATGATAACCCCAATAATGGCAAGCGTTCCACCGATGGCCCCAAGCATAGTAATGGATACTGTGCGAACGACTCCAGCCGGTCCGCCCACTGCTAAAGCTTCTTGTAACCCACCCGTTCCACCGAAGACTGCCATTCCTGCTGCAGCCCAAACGAGGGCGATAGCAGATTCTCCGATCATCATGCCATAGAATATTTTACGGCCGTATTTTTCATTTTGTACTGTACGGGCGATAAGTGGGGATTGGGTGGCATGGAATCCACTAATCGCACCACAGGCAATCGTGATGAAGAGTAAAGGCCACATGGGTAAATTCTTAGGATGAAGATTACTTAAAGTGAGTTCAGGAATATGATATCCTTGAACAACCAGTCCGGCACCGACGCCGACAGCCATGATAATTAGTAGAGCACCAAAGAGGGGGTAGATCTTTCCGATAATTTTATCGATTGGTAAAAGTGTTGCTAAGATATAGTAGACGAAAATCAGAGCTGTCACGACGCTTAAACCAACCCAATCAGGCGTAAGCGTGACAATCAATTTGGCAGGACCGGCAACGAAAACAGTTCCCACGAGAAGCAAGAGTATCACTGAAAAGACATTAACAAAATAACGCATCCCTTGGCCAAGATACTTACCAACAATATCCGGGAGTTGCGCTCCACCGTTTCTCACGGAAAGCATACCACTAAAATAGTCATGGACTGCACCAGCAAAAATCCCTCCGAGAACGATCCAGATAAAAGCGACTGGACCCCATAAAGCACCCGCGATCGGTCCAAAGATTGGGCCTAGACCAGCGATGTTTAAGAGTTGGACGAGACTCCCTCTGTTAGAGTCCATCGGAACATAGTCGACTCCATCCACTTTGGTATAGGCTGGAGTTTCAAGGTTTTCATTGATGCCAAAAACCTTTTCGACAAATCTACCATAAATCACGTAACCAAGGATAAGTGCTACAAAAGAAAGTAAAAAAGTAATCATTATAAATCCCCCTTAAGCTTTAAATTAGGACTAAGGATATACGTTCACTGACTGACTGACTGTCCGTCTGTTTGAACTATTGTCCTTAGTATAAATCACGCCTAGAGAGATATGTTGAATTTTAGTCTATAATGTCGAAAATGACGTCTAAATGTGATTTTTCTGCGCATGTTTTGTAACTATGTTGTGAACTAGATCTCTAGTACATCCTTTAACGCCTTGACATAAGCTCGGCTCACAGGAACTCGGGAACGTTCTTCATCATTTAAGATTAGAGTATAGGCACCATTAAACCAAGGGACCAGTTCTTGTGCAAAGTTCAAATTCACTAAGTAGCTCCGGTGGGCGTGAAAAAAAGGATAGCTCGCTAATTTTTCTTCGAGTGCTTGTAATGAGTACTTCGTTAAATAAACCTTGATAGATGTTTTGATAAAGACATCCCGGTTTTCACGGTAAACATAGAGAATGTCCTTAGGATCGAGTAAAACGATACTATCTTCGCCTTGGACAGCCAGCTTTGAGATTATCGGAGCTTGGAATTGGCTTACTGACCGGGATACGCTCTCTCCGGATACCTTTTTCAGGAGTTCAACCAAGGAATTGTTGAGCTTTTCATTCTCTGAATTGTTATTTGGACTACTGAACCTATGACGAATTCGTTCCACCGTTTTCAAGACGCGATCCTCATCAAAAGGCTTGAGAAGATAGTCTACGGCGTTGACTTCAAAGGCTTGAATGGCATGCTGATCATAGGCTGTAGCAAAAACAATCATAATTGTTTGATTAACTTCAAGTAATTTTCTCGCCACGGTTAAGCCATCGAGGTTGGGCATGTGGATATCTAAGAAAGCTACATCAGGTTTGAGGGCTAGGATTTTTTCTAAAGCTTCTGTTCCTTGGCTGGCTTCTCCCACAATTTCAATATCTTCACATTGCTTTAAAAGATAAGTCAGTTCATCTCGAGCGAGTGGTTCATCATCGGCAATAACTACAGAAATCAAGCCAATCTCCCTCCCTGTTCTAGCGGAACTCTAAACCAGACACACGTCCCACGCTCCAATTCACTATCGAGATGAAGTTGGGATTCTTCACCGAAATGATACGTAAGACGCTGGTTTACATTATATAAGGCCAAGCCTGTCCCTTCCTGAGATTCGATTCGACTGTGAAGGAGTTCCTCAATTCGATCGGGGGAAATTCCTATTCCGTTGTCCTTCACAGAAATTAGAACGTACCCTTTGCTTTCTGTAACATGAACGATGATTTCGCCGGTTTTCTCCAGCCCTTTTAGGCCATGACGTATTCCATTTTCCACAAGAGGTTGAAGGGTTAGTGGCGGTAAAAGGACGTTTTCGTACAAAGGATCAATTTCAAGTTTTACACTTAAACGTTCTGTGAAACGAGCTTGTTCAATATCCAAATATGCACGGGTATGGTCGAGTTCCTGCTTTAGGGTGACGAATTCGTGAAGGGAGGCGTTTAAGTTCTGCCTAAAAAAATATCCGAGTTGAATGAGAAGTTTACGTGCCATATCGGGTTGTGTACGCACGAGAGCAACAATGGTATTTAAGGAATTAAACAAGAAATGTGGGTTCATCTGCGCTTGGAGTGCTTTAATCTCGGCCTCTCTGATAAGTTGAGCATGGTTCTGTGCGTCGACTACTTCAAGCTGATGCGAGAGAAGTTTGCCTAGACCTTGGGCTACTTCTTCGTCCACTGGTTTAATTTGTTTAGGACTTAAAAAATAGAATTTTAAAACTCCAATTACATCATCGGACTTTTTCAAGGGCACAATGATTGCCACCTCAAGCGGACATCCCTTTTGTGGACAGTGGATTTCATCTACGGATTGGGGAATGTATAGTTTTCCAGTTCTGAGTACTTTCTTGGTGGCTTCAGTCAAAACGGTGTGCCCTGGTAAATGATGATCATCCCCGATTCCGACATGGGATAGGATTTTTTCAGGATCCGTAATCGAGACTGCGGAAGCACCGGTTGTTGTTAAGAGAAGCTTAGAAATTTGGGTTGCGGACTCTTCAGTGAGTCCCCTCCTGAGTTGAACCAACATTTGATCGGCGATATGGAGGACTTTTTGAGCCTGATTAGCTTCGATACGGTCCTCTACATGTATGACAGATCGAATAATTGTGACAAAAAGTGCGATACCGAGGCTATTAGCCAGTATCATCGGCAGGGCAATGACTTGAACTAAGACAACCGCGCTTTCCCAGGGTCGCGCGATAAGAAGGATGATCAGCATTTGAACTGCCTCCGCAATTGCCCCGGTCAATAGTGCTTTTGAGGTAGGGATGATTCTACGATTCCCGATCTTAAGATAAACTAGGCCAGCAAATAACCCAGCCGTCACCGTGGATATCCCACAGGCTAGTCCAGTAAAGCCCCCAAGCAAAGTTCTGTGAATACCGGCGATCAGCCCTGCTCCAAGCCCAACCCAAGGCCCCCCTAAAAGTCCTCCGATGACGACACCAACCACCCGGGAATTTGCAAGAGCCTCTTCAAAGCCGATTGCATCTATCCGGGGAATCCAAAGAAAAGAATTTTCACTAGGGCGAATTGAAATTCCGGTATACGTGCCGACGATTCCGAATAACCCAAATACTATCGAAAGTTGAATGATCGTCCAACGATCAAGTTTATGATCGATAAGATTACGAAACGTGGCTAGCCGCGTTAGGATAAAGGCAATTGCTACAATTAAGCCAATTTGTTGAATCATTAGGAATAAGAGTTTCACGGTTACTCCACCTCATCCTCACTACGATTCGGGATAAAAGAAAATGAAAAAACCCTGTGAAGGATTTCTTCAAAGGGTTATCATTATACTTCTTGAAAAATCGGAATGATCATGGGACGCCTCTTAGTCTTATCATAAAGATGCCTACTCACAACATCTCGAACGCGATTTTGTAAAACGGCGGTTTCATGGATACCCTGCTGGAGACTACGGGCTATGGTCTGTTTCGTGATCGCTTTGACCTCGTCGAGCATTAGATTTGACTCACGAACATAAACGAATCCGCGGGTAACAATATCTGGACCCGCTAATATTGTGTTGGTTACGCTGTTAATCGTTAAAATGATGATTAGGATTCCATCTTGAGATAGCAATGTGCGATCTTTCATAACGCTATTCCCAATATCTCCGATTCCTAAGCCATCGATAAATACTCGGCCAGCGGTAACGTTTTCAGCAAACTTGGCCCCCTGGCTGGTAAACTCTATCACATTGCCAGTCTCAGCTACGAAAATATTTTCTCGTGGGATCCCTAGTTCCACTGCTAGCTCAGCATGTTTCATGAGCATGCGGTATTCCCCATGGACTGGTATAAAGTACTTAGGCTTGACCATACTGAGCATCAGTTTAAGCTCTTCTTCACTGGCATGACCCGACACATGCATCCCCGAGATAGATTCATAGATGACTTTAGCACCTAACTTGAAGAGCTGATCAATATTCCGAGAGACTGCTCTCTCATTGCCAGGGATAGGAGATGCAGAGAGTATAACAGTATCCCCTGGATAAATGGAAATCTGACGATGATTATGGTTTGCCATGCGGGTCAGCGCAGCCATCGGCTCGCCTTGGCTACCTGTCGTAAGGATACAGACCTCATTGCCTGGTAAGCGCATAGCCTCGTCAACGTCAACGAGCGTACCTTCCGGGACATCGAGATACCCAAGCTCAGCGGCAATGCTCACAACATTGATCATACTTCGACCGACGGTAGCCACCTTGCGATGGTATCTAGCGGCAGAGGTGATCGCTTGCTGTAGCCGATTGACATTAGAAGCAAAGCTAGCGAAAATAATTCGCCCCTCTGATTCTGCAAAGGCCTTGTCAATATTTTCTCCTACGAGTCGCTCAGACTTTGTAAAGCCTGTGCGTTCCACATTCGTACTATCCGACATGAGGCAAAGAACTCCACTGTCGCCAAGCTCTGAAAACTTAGGCAAATCAAGAATCCCCCCGCTGACTGGGGTATGATCCAGTTTGAAATCCCCTGTGTGAACAATAGTACCTAGGGGGGAATGAATGGCTAAACCGACAGCGCCAGGAATGCTATGGCTCACATTGATAAAGTCTATAGTGAACGAACCCAGTTTTATCGTATCTCGGGGCTGAATGATCTGGGTCGTTACTTGTCCCAATTTGGCTTCCGTTAATTTATATTGAATTAAACCGATGGCTAGGCGTGTTCCGAAAATTGGCACGTTCAAATGTCTCAATAAGTAGGGTAGCCCCCCAATATGATCTTCATGACCATGGGTAATCAGGATTCCCAAGATCAGGTGTTTGTTTTCAATGAGGTATGTATAATCTGGAATAACAAGGTCAACCCCCAACATATCATCGTCAGGAAAAGCGAGACCTGCATCAATTATAAGTATTTGATCATTATAACGGATCGCCGTGGTATTCTTACCGATTTCGCCTAGTCCACCAAGGGGGATAATTTGTAGTCTGTTTTCTTTAGTCAAGTGAATACTACCTCCTGTTTTTTAATTGACTCCGGTACTCAAACGCATTTAGGCCCATAATAATAGGGGATAGTCATAACTTAACAAGCAGGTGAAGGACACCGGTCTTGTTAAGTGCTACTTATCCCCAGTTAAATCCTTTTATGTTTGTCGTCGTCTTCCATTAACCTAGTAAAGAATAACCCAATATGTAGTCTTTACCGAAACCATACTAAGAATACATAAAAATACAAACGCCAGTGTATTTTACAGGTATTCTTAAGGGTATCATGTCCGCACGAAACAATTGATATCTTACTATAACTTATCAGAATAGCCATTGCAATCAAATTGCTAAAATAAACCAACTCCGAAAATGCTCTCTCCACATTTCGGACAACTCCCTCGGTCTAAGCGATTAACCAGAAGAGGTTCTCGATGTATTACAGCATCACCACATTGGGGACAAAAGGTCGTACTTCCTCCTCTAACATTGCCGAGATAGACATAGGGCAGATACTCTTTAGCAAGGTTCCATAATCGCTCTAAAGTTTGTCGATCTGTGGGCGGAACCGCAAGTCGATAGGCCGGGTGATAGCCACTTAAATGCCAAGCTAGAGGAACCTCGAGCTGGCGCAACCATCGCGCTAATCCACTAAGTTCTGATGGATCATCATTAGCACCCGGAATGACGAGCGTTGTCACCTCTAAGTGAACCCGCCCAGCCAAACGCTCAACATTGTCTAAAACCCAAGCCAGTTTTCCACCACAATAGTGTTGATAGAAATCCTCCGAGAAGGCTTTAATATCAATATTGACCGCATCGAGCCACGGAATCAGCTCCTCGAGAAAGCGTGGAGCAATTGTTCCGTTGCTCACTAGAACCACCTTCCCCCCATGAGCTCGTACCAAGGGAGCGGTGTCCCTTATCATCTCAAACCACACGCTCGGCTCTGAATACGTAAAGCACATCCCCAACGATTTCTGCTCCTGCCTAGCAAGTTCTGCAAGCTCGGCAGGAGTTACTTTTTTCCCAACTCGATGTTGCTGGGATATCTCGTGATTTTGACAAAATGAACAGCTTAAGTTGCACCCAAAGCCCCCCACGGAGAAAATCCAGGTACCGGGATGGAAATGATACAGGGGCTTCTTCTCTATCGGATCCATATTCCAGGCGGCCACTTCACCATAGGTTCGAGATACGACCTCTCCCTCGCGGTTTTCGCGGGCATGACACCGCCCCGACTGCCCATGCCGTAATCGACAATGCTGGGGACACAACAGACAACTCGCACTCAAAGTGTCTTTATGCTCATTCGTCATCGACAGAGGAGAATCATTTAGATTACTCATAATGTCGCTTGACCTCAAAGCGCCAAAGCTCCACCGACTCCTGCACTGAAATTCCCGCCTTTTGTTTCGCGATACTGATTTGTTCTGAAACGGTATCGATCCCTTCCAAATGGGGGAGTAATAGTCCACTTTTCCCACGCTGGCGAACAACAACTCCATACTTCCAAGGATCTAACTCTTCAGGTCCTGTAATTTTTTCAAGTTCGCCAAGGACATCGACTGTAAAGCTCAGAGTATCGAGCTCCTCTATTCGAACTGGCCGAAAACGCGGATCTTGGGTTCCGGCAGCCATCGCATTATGTTGAATTTCTAAGGCTAGATTTTCCTGCCAAGGCTCAGTTGTTCCGATACATCCCCGCAGTTGGCCGCTTTGTTTTAGTGTTACAAAACATCCCCGTCGCTCACCTAGCCCAGATGAGGATAGGTCGGGTAATTCCAGTCGACTTGGGTCTTCTTTCTCCAAATAAGCCTTTAGACAACGTCGCGCCCACTGCGGCAAAGGTGAGGAATGATAGAGGTCTGCCACCAAATACCCTACACCAAACGTCCCTTCATAGGACAGGACTTCCGGTGCTCCTTCTTTAGCGGTCAAGGCCAAGAGAAGACTACGATATCCACATTCACCAGCTCTTTCGACAAGGTCAGTCGGCAAACTAGTGATGGTTTTCGTATCCTGCTGAAGCGCCTTTATGATGAATTGATCAAATTCTGGCCCAGCAGGATCTAATCCATACGGACCATCTTCCTTCAAGCGATGGGAAAGATCGCCACTGGCCACAAGCGCATAGCGTTCAGGTGAGCTTTCAAGGATTTTACCTATACGCACACCATACTCTTCAGGTCGCTCCAAGGGCATTCCTAAGAGCACAACCTTTCCGCTCCACCCTGCTTTTTGTAAAAAATAGAGGGGTACTAATGAACCGTGATCGAGGGGTCCCTGTACAGAAAGGACTCCAGGAAGATGTTTCTGAAATTTCTCAATCATTAAAGGGTCACTTGCAAAGGATAAACTTACCTGCGCAGCTCCAAATTGAGCGAAATTCCCGCAGATAACCTCCTCTGTTAAAAGGGTAATCCCTTCCTTGGTGAGCGGCGCATGCGGGGAAATCAGGATCACCGTCTCGACCTCCGCTTGAACGAGTCGATTCGCTATCTCTTGGTAGGCCTCCAAGCTTGCTTGACACTTACGCTCCTCCCCCCGTCCGATCTCTGGGACGAGGATGGGTGGATGCGGAACGAAGACTGAATAAACTAAACTCATAAATTCAGCACTCCCCTTTACAATGGTAATATTATACTATCTTTATTTTACCCCGATACTCTGCTAAAATCCAAAGCAACTTACTTAAGTCTCCATTTTTTATGTTTTACTTTATTGTGATACTGCTAATTATATCCACAAAAAAAAGAAAACGCCAAGTCGCAAGTTGACTTGGCGTTTTCCTAAACTCCACACCTTAAGGTAGTGAACTCGTCCAGCTAAAGCTGAACATCGAGTCTTCGGTGGGGGACCCACTCCCATTTAAAGAAGTGGGAGTCTTACGGTTGGATAAAAATTAAACTGAAAATTTATCGATTGCCTGCTGTAATTCTTGTGCTAAATTTGATAAACCCTGACTGGCACTCGCTATTTCTATCATTGATGCGGTTTGTTCTTCCGTGGCAGCAGATACTTGCTGTGTACTGGCGGCGTTTTCCTCAGCAATGGAGGCTAAATTCTTTAGTATATCAATGATTTGATTCTTTTTCGTCTCCATATCTCTTCCAGAAATATTCAAATTGGCGACAATTTCTTTGGTTTTTTCTACCGCTTCGGCGATCCCCTTAAATCGTTCATCCGTAATGATAACACTATCCTCTTGTTTTTTGGCAATGTATGCGCTTTTATTAATAATCTCAACTGCATTTTGAGAGTTTATTTGTAACTCGTTGACGATCATATCAATTTCTTTGGTTGAATTACTGGATTGTTCGGCTAACTTTTTAATTTCTTCAGCGACCACAGCAAAACCTCTGCCTGCTTCACCCGCACGTGCTGCCTCAATAGCCGCATTTAAGGCCAATAGATTGGTTTGCTCTGCTACGGCTTGAATCATTTGACTGGCGGAGTTAATTTTTTCAGCACTTTGATTCGTTTTAATAATTCCTTCTTGGATCCGCTCCATATAGAGTTCTCGTTCTTTGGTTCTTTCCATTAAGTCCAGGATTGATACGCTGCCCTCATTTTTCATTTTTTCGACTATTGCTGCTGAATTATTTAGATCGTGAAGATACTTTTGATCTTTTTCAATGATGACTCCAAATTCAAGAATCTGACTGACGCCGTTTTCTGTATCCCTTGCTTGTTCCGTGGCGCTTCCAGCAATTTGTTCGATAGTTCTTGCTATCTCTTCAACGGCTTTTGCTGACTCTTGGGATATGAGGGTTAGTTCTTGAGACGTATTGTTGAGCTGGCTGGCAGTATGTAATAAACGAGTGGTAATTTCTCTTTGATTATTATTCGTAGCCTTAATGACTTGTCCAAGTATGCCAAGTTCATCCGTTCGTCCATCAAACGCTTCCATAATCTTTTCACTATTTAACTGCTTGTATTTATTCTCATACAACACGACATCGCTTTGAATTTCTTTAATCTCTTTTAACTCTATGTCGATACCGATCGTACCTATGAACTTTCGATTAAGGATGATTGGTAGCATGATACTCGTCATTAAGATATTTTCGCCATTAACCTCATAGTAATAAGGTTCTATGATTGAAATCTTTCGACTTTTTTTAGGAATCGTATACCAAGCCTCAGTATATACATTCTTCAAGGCAACCACTTCGATAGAATCGTTTTCCCAATAGACATAGGATGTAAATTTCCCTTCATCATACATTGTCGAGTTAGTGAAGGAATTATCCTTTCCATCAAAGGCATTAGGTTCCCAAAAGGAACTCAACGATAGTAAGCCTTTATTTTGGCTTAATAACTTCTTTTGAAGGTCAATAATCACTTGTCTATCCACATCACCTGTACTCTTTATCCTGATCAACTCATTGAGGAGGTTTTTTGCAACCTCCACTCCCTTTTCTAAAACCAAGTAATCCCCAAGGGAACCTCTTTTTAAGTATTCTATTGATATCGCTAATAATCTGGTATTACGGTTGGTCTGAAATAACGCAATGACCAGTAACCCAAAGATACTCACCAAGAAAAGGGTTATAAGAGTATTGGAATTTCTGAAGACTAAGCCTACAAGAACCATAATTCCAGCAAATACTATCAGCAACTTGTTTTCATTAATGATTGATCTCACCATAAAAACCCCCTTAAAAATCCAACGCATTCACTTTTTTATTGCAAATTCCATGCCATAATACATTTTATTTAGTTCTCTGCAAATATTTTCTTAAACTCGCTAATTATCCATAAATTTCATCTTTAGTTGAACAAGTTCACTATTACTCTCTATTTCCAAGTTACTATGAACTACTTTTTAAGCCTTTCAGCCAAAGGATAGTGGCAATCACTTAAGTCGATTCAAGACCGTCAAGTCATAATTAACTCCCTTAAGTCCTATTATATGATAAATTTCTCCCATAGTGTGAAATTTGTACATTATTAAATAATGCAAAAATACAGGAAACGACGAGTCATAACAACTCACCGTTTCCTGTATAGTCATAAGAGCCGGACATAAGTTTAACCCCAGACTGTGAATTCGTTCAACCTTATCCTTCGATAGGTTTCAGATTACAAAGGAAGTGACGCAGTATTTTCGGTTCATAGGTGAATTCCAAGCCTTTAATTTGATTCCGACGTTCCCAAATCGCTGCTAGAGCATCCACAACGACATCCATATGTCGATCAGTATAGACACGGCGAGGAATAGTCAAACGCATGAAATCTACTCCTGCCTTCTTTTGAATTCCAGTCTCTGGGTCGCGGCCTAGTAATAGAGAACCTACTTCTACCGGGCGGACACCCGCCTCAAGATATAGTTCATTACTGAGGGCTTGAGCCGGAAATTGTTCGGCAGGAATATGAGGAAGAAACTTTCCTGCATCGACGAAAACAGCATGTCCACCAACGGGCCACTGGATGGGAATACCACGCTTACGAAGTTCTTCTCCGAGATATTCCACCTGTCCAATTCGGCTTTCGAGATAATCAAAATCCAATCCTTCATAGAGTCCAACCGCTAAGCATTCCATATCCCGCCCAGAGAGTCCCCCGTACGTTATAAAGCCCTCCATTGGCACGCAAGTCGTACAGGCATTTTGGTACACATCTTTTTCATTCTTAATGCCGATCAGTCCGCCCATGTTGACAATGGCATCTTTCTTGGCACTCATCGTGAAGTAGTCACCCAGATCATACATTTCTCGAACAATTTCTTGAATGCTCTTATTCTCATATCCTGGTTCACGTTTTTTGATAAAATAAGCATTTTCTGCAAACCGAGCGGAGTCAATGTCGATCTTCAAGGAGTATTTGTCCGCAATTTTCCGTACTCCACGGAAATTTTCCATGGAAACGGGCTGTCCACCCGAGGAATTACAAGTTACTGTCACAATAATGAAGGCAATATTTTCAGGACCCTTTTCAACAATGAATTCCTCCAGCTTTACCAGATCAAAGTTTCCTTTAAACGGATGTTCTTTCTGTGTATCGAAAGCCTCTTCGATAACAAGGTTCACCGGGACCATGCCATTCATTTCAATATGCGCCATGGTTGTATCAAAGTGCATATTACCGAGCACAAATTGCCCATTGTGTTTTTTCAAATTGGGAAAGAGGACTTGCTCTGCCCCGCGACCCTGGTGTGTTGGAATCACATAGTCATACCCGAAAATCCCTCGCACTGCATCTTGCACTTTGAAGAAGGATTTGCTTCCCGCATAGGACTCATCTCCGAGCATTAAGGCAGACCACTGTTTATCACTCATAGCGCCAGTGCCGCTATCGGTAAGAAGGTCAATGTATACATCTTCTGCTTTTAACAAAAAGGGATTATACCCTGCTTCTTGAAGTTTTATTAGACGCTCTTCACGAGAGATCATGCGCATGGATTCTACCATTTTAATACGGTATGGTTCAGCTTTTCTTGCCATTATAATAGTTACCTCCCAAATATCTTTATCATTTAAGACTCCCACTTCATTGTAAACTAGTTCATTCCAGCTATGAAATGCAAAATTCGTGCCATGTAAGGTTGAAGTATTCTCGGCACCTATTTAAGGCTTTTAGCTTAATTTTTTAAATTAATTTATCCAGTTTTCAAGACCCCCATTCTTCGGTGGGGGTGGGGTCTTCGTAAACTTCAGGTAGGGTAGAGTCTCCAACTGAAGCCTCAACGTCAGCTTTTAGTTGAAAGAGTTCAAGTCAGTTGTTGATAAGAAAAAGTGACAAGTATTCTTATCACTGATAAAAAAACTTGTCACTTTCAACATATCATTTCCTGTCAATTCCATAACTTTTCATTTTATTTAAAATTGTTGTATTGGAAACTCCGAGTATTCTTCCCGCTTTTCTTGAAGAGGAATAAGTTTTTAAGATCCGCAGGAGAACTTGTTTCTCGACGTCGCTCACAATCTTCTTTAAGGTGGGCCACTCTTTACTGACCGAAATCTTAATTTGAAAATCTTCCTTATCCTCTTTAAAAGGCTGCGGAGGGGATCCTAAATCTGTCCACTCATAGAAAAGATCAGGCGTAATTTCACCAGCATCCATCACATTGATAATGCGTTCCAGTGTGTTCTCAAGCTGTCGAACATTTCCTGGCCAGGCTTCGGACATCAACAAGGCCATGCTCTCTTTTGTGATATGAAGCTCTGGTTTCCCTAACTTCTCTGAAATCTTGCGTGTCAGGTGCTGAGCGATGAGCGGAATATCCTCTCGTCGTTCTCGAAGAGGCGGGATCCGCAAGGGGATCACATTTAAGCGATAATAAAGGTCCTCCCGGAATTGTCCCGTTTGGATCATTTCTTCTAAATTACGATGCGTCGCAGCAACAATCCGGACATCTACCGAAAGTTCCATGGCGCCTCCAACCCGTCGAATCATACCTTCTTGCAAAACTCGAAGCAAGCGAACCTGAACCCGAGCTGCGATTTCTCCGATTTCATCTAAAAAGATAGTTCCATGTTCTGCTTGTTCAAAAAGCCCCTTTTTCCCACCTTTGGCTGCGCCTGTGAACGAACCTTCTTCATAGCCAAACAGTTCGCTTTCAAGTAAACTATCCGGCAAGGCAGCACAATTGATGACAATAAAAGGAGCTTGCTTCCGCATGCTTTCCAAATGAATCGCTCGGGCAAACAACTCTTTTCCAGTTCCACTTTCCCCGCGCAATAAGACCGTTGAACTACCTTTGGCCACCATTTTTGCCGTTTCGATCACATGACGCATCTTTGCACTCTGATATATAATTCCCTCGAACGACAGTAATTGCTTTTTACGGTCGACCTTTGAAATAATCTCTTCAACCTGACGAAAATCTTTCATGGTAGCAACTGCTCCTATGACTTGACCTTTGGCATTGAGCACCGGCACACCCGTCGTCAAAAAATGAATGATCTGATTTCCCTTTTTAAATTCTCGTTCCTCGAGCCGATAGGGCAGTCCTGTCCTAAGGGTTTCTAGAATGGGAGCATTTTCTTGGAACAGCTTCTCAGCGTGTGACCCGATCACCTCATCAATTGAACAGCAAAATATTTTACAGGCCACATCATTAATTTGAATGATTTCTCCTTGTTTATTGACCGCCACAATCCCTTCGCTGACAGAGTTCAAAATCGTCTTTAACTCATGTTCTCTTTCTTCATACGGCATCTGATCGCGCATTATTACAAAGAGAACCCCTTTTACTGCCTTTAAATCTCTGATTAAGCTTAGGACCTGTCCCTCAGAAGTGCCACAGAATTTAATAAACATGCCCTGATCAGGGATGACTTCCATCCCAATCTTGTCAACCCCAATTTTTTCGCAAACCTCAAAGATCTCCATACCCAAGCCTAAGCGGTCTTCGAAATCAATTTGAATCACACGCTCCAGAAAACCCATGGGCAACCTCCCTATCCTACTTGAAAAAGTGAATGTCAATAACTCAAAAGATTGAATTAATTTGTACAGTGAATTATATCATAAGCAAAGTTCAATCCCCAACGACGTTTAATAAAATCGGCCGAATCAGTGCAGAATAATCTCATTCACCTAGATCTAATTTCTAAATTGGTTTATTCCCACAAAATCAAGTATACTTTACATTAGAGTGTCATGCTCCAGTCCATGACAATTTTCAAGGAGGTAGATCACTATGAATAAACAAATTCTCAGTACTCAAAATGCTCCCGCCGCTATTGGCCCTTATTCTCAAGCAGTTAAGGTAGGAAATTTTATTTTTACATCCGGACAGCTCCCTATCAACACACAAAGTGGAGAATTGGTCGCTGATATTGAAGGAGCAACCAAACAATCCTTAGATAATGTCAAAGCAATTCTAGAAGCCTCAGGCTCTTCTATGGACAAAGTCATAAAAACCGTCGTTTTTCTAAAAGACATGAATGACTTCGTAGCGATGAATACTGTTTATGCCACCTATTTCCCGAATAATCCACCCGCTCGTTCGGCTGTACAAGCTGCGCGCTTACCTAAAGACGCCATTGTTGAAATTGAAGCAATCGCTCTCGCTGAGTAACTCTTTTAGCTAATAATACAATAAGTTTTCTAAAGGACCCCTAAAACTTCACTTTGAGTTTTAGGGGTCCTTTAGTGTTTGAAAACTAACTATTTAATTTCATATCTCCAGGCTTGATCCAACCTTTTTTACGCATAAACTCTGAAATTGCCAAAGTTAGACTAGCGGGTAAAATAAAATGTAATAAGGCAATTTTTATTAAGACCCCCGAACTCATGCCCATAGCACTGATCGTCCCAAACTGCCCCACTAGCCCTGAGGTCCCCATGCCAGCACCAGCAGGGATGTTGGACATCGGCAAAACAGTTGTCGCTAAGGGGCCTAGAATTGCACTGGCTAGTATGGCAGGTATCCATATGAATGGGTTTTTAACAATATTGGGTATTTGAAGCATGGATGTCCCTAACCCTTGGGAAACTAAACCACCCCATCCATTCTCGCGATAACTCGCTACAGCAAACCCAACCATCTGTGTAGCACAACCCACGGTCGCAGCTCCTGCAGCGGGACCACCTAATACTAGCATCATAGCCAAAGCAGCACTACTAATTGGCAACGTTAATATTACGCCCATCAGAACAGCCACCAAAGCACCCATCGGAATGGGCGCCAGTTCTGTCGCCATCATGATAACTGCTCCCAGCCACTTCATAAATTCTGCTAAGGGCGGTCCGATTATAGTCCCAGCAGCTACACCCATCAAGATGGTAACAGCAGGAGTAACAATAATATCTACTTTTGTCTCTTTGGACACAAGTTTTCCGAATTCAGCCCCAATGACCGCTGCCACAAAGGCACCGACGGGTCCTCCGACTGCAGCACCTGCCATACCCGTAATAGTAGAAGCAAACAATACGAGTGGAGGAGCCCCTAAGCCAAAGGCTACAGCGACACCGATCGCTGGACCCATCATCCCCATGGCTTGTTTACCAAAGTCAATCAGAAATTGTAATCCGACTTGCTCTCCAATGACTTTAAGAATTAATCCTACTATCAGACTGGAGAATAAACCCAAGGCCATTGCACCTAAGGCATCAATACCATATCGTTTTACTGAAAATATTATGTTCTTGCGTTTTAAAAAACTAACCTTTTCCTCTTGAGCTTCACCTTCTAGATTTTCTGCCATGTTTTCTTGCCTCCTGATTTTTGCTCTACATACTATGGATTTATTGAGATAAATAATCTCTAGGCCATATATCTTTCGAGATCTTCCGGAATAACTCCTCTAATAAGTTGAGACTATTAAAAAATACCACTCTAAACTTGTATCATTAACTTGTAATTGAACATTAATACATTTTTTACATATATTGTATTAACACCATAGTATTTCCACATTGAAGTAAAGGGGGTTTGCCCATGAAATCGTTGATGGGGCAACGGGGTTACTTTCCAAGGCAACAGAACAGGTTCTCGCCAATTCAACGACAGGGTACTAACTCTGTTCCGTGGCAGGTACCAGAACCATCTGTTGACCAGCCAATTTCTCAACCAATTTCTCAACCAACACAGTCCACAGATCAACCACAAACTCAATTGAACCAACCATTTTCTATTCCAGATCAACTTAATTCCTTACTGCAGACCTTTTCCGCTACGTCAGAAACTTCTAACCTCTGGCAAGAACAAGCTAGAAGTCTTATACAAAAATATGGGCCTTCTCTAATGAAGCAATTTGGCCCACCTCTAGTCCGCAAAGTAGGCCTCCCCCTCGCCCAGCAATTTGGTCCTCCTTTGGCACAAAAAGTTGGAATTCCCCTTGCTCGTCGTGTTGGCCTTCCTCTTCTACGCAGAGTTTTTCTTCCCATCGCTAAACGGGCAGGTTTTGCGCTCATTCGACGAATAGGGCTACCCTTTTAATTCCCACGTGTCCGTCAATTGAATAAAAAGCTGTTAGCGATTTTGATCAACAACAGCTTTTTTCACTTAGTGCACTCCTTCGGCTAAAACTTAATTTTTTGCATTCTAATTTTATGAACATTTCTACTCCCTATTATATAAGGTCTTCTTTATAAAGGAAAAAGCTGTTAACGAGGTTTAATCGTCAACAGACTTTTTAACATTATTTAATAGCGCTAATTTATTTCACGATTAGCACAGGACACGTAGATTTTCGGAGGACGCGTTGGCTAACACTGCCCAAAACGGCTCCAGCGACTGGTCCGTAGCCATGACTTCCCATGACGATCAAGTCTATGTTTTCATTGCTAATTTCTTCTAAAATCACACTCGATGGGTGTCCGGAAATTTTCTTCTGCTTCAAAGGAACATCACCAACCTCCACACCCTCAAGTGTGGCCATTAACGTATGATTCCCTGTTTCTTCGATTTGTTCTTTTGAAACTTCAATAGTATAAGCCGGATTATAGCCCCAGTACGCTTCCGGGGTATACGTGACGAAAAGGAGCACCACTTCCGATTGGAATTTTCTGGCGATTTCTAAAGCAGAAACTAACGCTCGCCGCGAATATACAGAGGCATCTGTTGGGACCAGTATTCTTTTATACATAACCATCCTCCTTTTTATTGCACCATGGCATATTCCTTAGAGAATATATTCCACGTTAAACATATTAATCCTGCTTAATTTGGTAGTAATTACAACATTATATTAGTGAACTGCCCCCTCAATATCCCAAGTGAAAACAGAAAGAGTTCTGTTGCAAATACGCTAGTCAGAACTCCTTCAGTGCTTTTAATTGACAGGAATGGACACTCATTAATTTACTTCACGATTAGAACAGAACACGTTGATTTTCGGAGGACGCGCTGGCTTACACTGCCCAACACAGCGCGAGCTATCGGCCCGTACCCATGGCTCCCCATGACAATTAAGTCTATATTTTCATTGCTAACTTCTTCTAAAATCACACTCGATGGGTGTCCTGGAATTGATTTCTTCTTCAAAGGCACGTCACCTAAATCGATTCCCGCTAGGGTGTCCCTTAATACCTGATTCCCTGTTTCTGAGATTTCATCTTTTGAGATTTCAATAGTATACGCTGGATTATAACCCCAATACGCTTCCGGGACGTACGTGACGAATAGAAGAACCACTTCCGCTTGGAACATCCTTGCCATTTCTAAAGCAGCTGTTAGCGCCCGACGCGAGAATTCCGAGGCATCTGTTGGGACCAATATTTTTTTATAGATAAAGCCTCTCCTCCTTTACTATTGATCATGGTATATCCTGTAAGATTATATTCCACGTTCGCAATATTAATCCTGCTTTAATTGGTAATAATTTCACATTTTTTTTTAAAAATCTCCTTATTCTATATCCCTCAAGTGGTTCATCAGGAACAGTCAGACTATCCATTTATTACGATACAATAATATTACGGTATATTTTGCTCCTAAAACATATATACTCTTTACTAAGAACATTTGTTCTGATAAACTATGCTTATTAGCGCATAAGTTTACGTACCAACAACAGTCCATTTTAGTGAACTCGTTCAACTAAAGTTGAATATTGGTGTAACCCTTCCGTTGGAAGAAGTGGGAATCGATTGGATGAACAAGTAGAGCTAGTATTACTAGTATTACTAGTATTAAGTGTAGATAGTTGGTGATGTGAATGAGGATTTTAATGCAACCAATCGAAATGATTGCGTGGTTTACGCTAGAGGGAATTCCTAATCCCATTCGGTATAAGATAAAGGCTGAGGATGCCTTCCCTATAGTGGTCAAAGTTGACCGAGTGGTAACCCGCTCTGAAGAAAAACTTGCTGGAAATCGAATGTTTATTTTTCGTTGTCAGAGCGAAATCGACGGGCTCTTAAAGCTGTTCGAGCTCAAATATGAACTGAACACCTGCAAATGGTATCTGTATAAAATATAATCATCAACTCAAGAAGTTGGCCAAAGCGCCATGGCAGAGATAGGGAAAATGACATGACAATGCTCTCCAGGTTGTAGGAAACAACGGTTCGATTGTCCGTAGTCGAATGGGACATACGCCTGAAGATCGTAGTCAGGTTGCCTATGTGCTACTGAAGCAGGATCGGCGAGAACAGCCTGATCTCCAACTAACTGGATAAAGACAAGCTGACCATCGGGTGTAGGAATGGTTTGAACAATTCGGCCAGGAAAACGATTGTCTACGTCGAGTTCCCCACCTTCAGTGGAGTGCTCCTGCTTAACAATGAGTCGGGCAGGCCGAATCCCTAGCGAAAGGTCATCTTGCTTTAGCGTATTGGAGATTGTGAGATGCACTTGTAATTCTTCTACCCACAGTCGGGCCGTCTGTCCATTGCGTTCAACAACTATCCCGTCAAAAATGTTTTCTGTCTCAGTAAGGCGTGCCACGGTGCGGTTCGCTGGCTGATGTATGATCTCCTCTTGAGTACCTAACTGAATAATATTGCCATTGTCCATGACAGCAATATTATTGCACAGCCGAAACGCTTCTTCTAGGCTGTGCGTCACTAAAATCATTGTCCCGGAGAAAGCATCTCTTACATGAATCACTTCTTTTTCCATCTTCTTTTTCACTTGACTATCTAAAGCAGAAAAGGGTTCATCTAGGAGGAGCAACTCGGGATCTGTGACGAGTGTCCTAGCCAAAGCTACCCGCTGTTGCTGCCCTCCGGAGATATACTGAGGATAGCGTCTCTCCAAGCCTT
>CAKMJS010000004.1 GCA_927405585.1 uncultured Desulfosporosinus sp. | reverse complement strand
GGAATAGCTTTGAGACTGGCCTTCCACCGCTCGGCCATGGTATATTTCTTTCCCATCCCATAATTATTCTTCTTAGCATAAATTATAGCCGAGACCAGGAGCACACCGCCTAGTAAGAGACCCGGAATAATTCCGGCCATAAATAATTTCCCAATTGATACATCCGAGGTCACCCCAAAAACGATTAAGGGTATACTTGGGGGAATCAAGATGCCTAAAGTTCCTGATGCAGCGATCAGGCCCATAGCATAACGTTTAGGATAACCACCTTCTATTAGAGCGGGTAGCATGATTGCTCCGATGGCAGCTGCAGTGGCCGGGCTAGACCCCGAAATAGCTGCAAAGATCATGCATGCGAGAATCGTCACGACTGACAACCCACCTGGTAAGTGCCCAATCCAAGAGCGTAAACTCTCAATGAGGTATTTAGAAACTCCACCACGTGCCATCAAGACTCCGGCCAGGACAAATCCTGGTATGGCCATTAAGGGCGCTGAGTTTAAACCAGCAAACATTCTTTGGGTTAGCATAATCATGTTGAAGTTTTCGGTTGTCGCTATCACGACAATGGTTGATATAGCAAGGCTAATGGCAATTGGAATATTTAGAAGAAAGAAAGCTACGAATAAACCGAACAGAAGAATTACTGTCATACCAGATCCACCTTCCCTTCGGCTGGTATAGTATCGCTATTACTGCCCTTGCTTTTGATTGTCTCATATATTTTTACTATAAAGCGGAAGGTTAATAGGACTCCCATCATTGGCAGGATGCTGTAAACTTGAAAAAGTGGGATACCAACATCTGTCGATAACTGACCAGACGTATGGGTAAATTTAACTAAACCTCCACCGTAGTAAATTAGAAATCCTCCAAAGCCAACCCCTACAGCATGTGCAAATAAGGTAATAAAATACTTAACTCGATTTGGAAATACGTTAAATAACATATCGACTTTAATGTGATGATTATTGCGTAGGGCCACGCTTGTTCCTATCAAGGTACCCCAGATTATCATGTATTGTGATATTTCATCGACCCATGAACGTGCATCATTAAAGACATAGCGCATAATCACACCATAGAATATGATTGAGACTCCAGCAAACAGTAAACCGCCGGAAGCAAAGTCCTCTAAAAAATTAAATACCTTCCAGAATTTTTTCAAACTCTTCACCTCAGTCTTTTAAGTAAATTCATAAAAGTTTTAATAGGGAAGGCCTTCCCTGGAAGAAGGCCTTCTTTTTATCCTAGTAGATTATTTTGAAGCGTTTTTGGCAGCATCCATAACTTCTTTGCTGATAACACTTTCAAACTGAGCATAGATTGGTTCCATTTGCTTCTGGAAAACCCCAAGTTGTGCAGGTGTTAACTCGGTAATTTCCATTTTGCCACCTTTTTTAATGTTATCAAGACTTGTTTTGTCTAACAGTTCTGCTTGTTCAACAGCAAATTTAGTGGCTTCCTTCATTGATTCTAATACAGCCTTTTGTAGATCCGGAGCTAAACCATTAAAGAAGGTACTGTTGATTAGAACAATGTAATCAATACGTCCGTGATTGGTAACGGAAAGATATTTTTGTACTTCTTGATATTTTTGAGTATCGATATTGTTATAGGTGTTTTCTTGACCGTCTACAGTACCTTGTTGTAAGGCTGCATAAGTCTCGCCAAATGCGATTGTAGCGGATCCAGCGCCAAGGCCTTTAAACTGAGCTTCTAAAACCTTGCCTGCCTGAGTACGGAATTTCAAACCTTTGAAGTCTTCAGGTGTGAGCAAAGGGCGTTTATTATCTGTGAATTGCTTAAAGCCATTCGGCCACATTGCTAGACCTTTGAGAGAGAACTTATCGAAGCTGTTCATCAAGGTCTTATTGGCTTCTGACTCCCAGAATTTATAGACTGCCGCATTATTCGGGAATAAGAAAGGCAAGTCAACATATTGTACCTTAGGATTCAAGCCAACCAATTTGGTGATGGAAGGAGCAATAATTTGTACATTACCAGCCTGGGCTTGTTCCAGCTCTTCTTTATCTCCATAAAGCTGAGAAGAAGGATACACTTCTACTTTCATTTTTCCAGCGGTTTTCTGTTCGAGTAATTCTTTGAATTTATTGGCCGCTTTTCCTTTAGGTGTTTCAGCGGTTACCACATGGGCAAACTTCACAATAATTGGGGCGACAACTTCCGCAGGCTTATCTGGAGTAGCGGGACTTGGTTTGCTTCCGCAACCCACAGCAGTTAGGGATAAAGCCAAGGTAATACTTAAAAGGACTGATAATCTCTTCTTATTAAACATTTATCCTTTTCCCCCTCTTAATTTAATATAGTTCACTCTGAATCGTTCTGGGTAGATGATCTTTAAGAATAACTACGCTCCTTCTTTTGAAAATTCCTTTACTTTATTTACCAAATCCTTACCTATTTCCGCTGAAAGCAGGTCATAGACAGGATTTAAGGCCTTTTGTAACTGGGCCTGTTCTTCTTGGCTTAAGTGGGTAATTTCCATCTTACCCTCTCGCTCTAGCTCGGCAAGATGATTTTGATCCATATTCCCTGCTCTTTCTCGTTCCCAGATCGTCACATCTCGCATTGTATCTTCCAGAATTTTTGTAACTTCAGGAGTCAAGCTTTCCCAAAAGTCAGCATTAGTGAGTACAACATACCCAATATAGCCGTGATTGCTGAGAGTTAAAAACTTTTGATTGTGATCAAAATTCTGAGTATAAATATTCGAGATCGTGTTTTCTTCAGCATCTACAGTTCCATTCTTCAAGGCTTCGTAGACATCGTTAAATGGCATCGGTGATGCTTGAGCTCCAAGTTCATTAAATTGAGCCTTTAAAACTTGAGAAGTCATAATTCGAAAGTGTAATCCTTGAAAATCCTCAGGTTTGCGCAAGGGACGAATATTATTTGTAAACTGCTTAAAACCACTATCCCACATTGCCAAGCCTAAAAAGTTTTGTTCTTGAAGGTCGGTAAACAATTCTTTAACGAGCGGGCCATCCATTAGATTGTGTGCAGTTGTCATATCCGAAAAGGCATAGGGTAAATCAAACAATTGCCATTCTGGAAACATGGTCGATAATTTGGAAGTAGCTGGAGCTAACATCTGAACTGCACCACTTTTTAGGGCTTCGAACTCTTCGCCATCTTTATAAAGCATGGAGTCAGGAAAGACTTGAACTTCAACGTACCCGCCTGTTCTCTCCCTTACTAAATCAGCAAATCGTTTAGCAGCAAGCCCTTTCGGAGTATTTTCGGAGACTACATGTGAAAATTTGATTACAATTTTCTCGTTTTTGTCCACTTGTTGCTCATCAATGACCCTAGGACTACACCCTCCAAGTAATAATAATCCTAAAAAAAGGATGGTAAGTTTTTTTATTCCCATATGTTACCTCTTGATCTGCAATTTAAGGTCTTAGATCATAGCACTTAAAGATTCTCATCCTTACCACTCAAGTTCTCATACAATAAAAGTTTCCCTTTTTCTTCCTCACCTCCTTAACAAAATAATTAAACTTATACAAATTAATAGAAGTGGAAAGTCGAATAGCAAAGCAATTCGACTTTCCACCCCAAAAGTCAGTCCTTGAAAACGAATCCGGAGATCCGTCCAACACGATAAACTGCAATAATTTATTTTGTAAGCTTCTTGACTATATATTTGAATATTTTTATTTTATTATATATTCTGACTATTAGCAATATTTTGTTCATTTTAGTTATTATGGTCTTATTGGTCACAGAAACAAAACTAATAATTAATCAGATTAGAATATACATTCTCGCTATGAAAAAATTCAGATAGTGGCCAAGAACCCTCATCTTCAACCACTATCCTATAGTAAACTCGCTTTTCGTCTATTGCCAATGACTATTTCATGACCTCATTAGGAAGGAAAAGAGATATATCCGGGAAAAGGACAAAGACTACCATCATGGCGATCATGAGCAAGATAAAAGGTAGTACCCCTCTTACTACTTCTCCCAAAGGTTCTTTGGCCATAGAGCTTACAACAAAGAGGTTCAAACCAACCGGGGGTGTAATCATCGCCAGTTCCATATTTACCGTCATAACAATGGCAAAGTGGATCGGATCGATCCCGAGATGCCTGATGATGGGAAGCAAAATGGGTAGGGTGATAAGGATGATCGATACTGCTTCGAGAAACGTCCCCATGATGAAAAACATAATGTTGACAACTAAAAAGAATGCCCATTTATTAAGATTGCTATCTGAAATCCAAGCAGCTACATGATTAGGAACCTGATTGTTCGTAAGGAACAAGGCAAACAGCATGGCTGCCGCGATGATTAGGAAGATCATCGAAGTAGTGTTAATAGTATCTACTAAAACCGGTCGAATGTCTTTCCAGCCTAATTCCTTGTATATGAAGATTGAGACTATAATAGTGTAAAAAACCGCAATAACCGCAGATTCTGTCGGCGTACAAACGCCTGTATAGATACTGCCTAAAATTAGAAATGGCATGAAGGCCGCTGGAACAGCTTTGAGACTAGCTTTCCAACGCTCGGACATGGAATACTTCCTACCCTTTCCATAATTGTTCTTCTTAGCGTAAATTATTGCCGAGACTAGAAGAACTCCACCAAGTAAAAGACCAGGAATAATACCGGCCATAAAAAGTTTGCCGATCGATACATCTGAGGTCACTCCAAAAACGATTAACGGTATGCTCGGAGGAATTAAGATACCTAAGGTACCAGCCGCCGCAATTAGTCCCATAGCATAACGTTTAGGATAACCGCCTTCTATTAGTGCAGGTAACATGATCGCTCCAATGGCAGCAGCGGTGGCCGGACTTGAACCCGAAATCGCTGCAAAGATCATGCACGCGAGAATCGTCACAACCGATAAACCACCTGGTAAGTGTCCAATCCAGGCTCGTAAACTTTCAATAAGGTATTTAGAGACTCCACCACGCGCCATCAAGACTCCCGCCAGGACAAATCCCGGGATAGCCATCAAAGGTGCTGAGTTTAGACCAGCAAACATTCTTTGGGTTAGCATAATCATATTAAAATTTTCAGTTGTCGCAATCACGGCAATTGTGGATATCGCGAGACTAATGGCAATTGGAATATTTAATAGAAAGAAGGCAACAAATAAGCCGAACAGAAGAATTACTGTCATCCCAGATCCACCTTCCTTTCTGCCTCAAGAGCTTTCCAATCACGGCCTTTATCCTTAAACGCCTCATATAGTTTTACTAAAAAGCGGAAAGTTAAAAGAAATCCCATCAGTGGCAAGATGCTGTAAACCTTAAAAAGAGGGATGCCGACATCAGTCGATAACTGACCAGAGATATAAGTAAACTTAACTAAACCTCCACCGTAATAAATTAAAAATACGCTAAAGCATAATCCTACAGAATGAGCAAATAGAGTCACAAAATACTTAGCTTTATTTGGTAAACTATCAAATAGCATATCGACTTTAATGTGATGATTATTGCGCAGAGCCACGCTAGTTCCGATCAAGGTTCCCCATATAATCATGTATTGCGATATTTCATCGACCCAGGAACGTGCATCGTTAAAGACATAGCGCATGACCACTCCGTAAAAAATAACCGTGACTCCGAGAAACAGTAAACCACCGGATGTCATATCCTCAACAAAGTTAAAAGCCTTCCAAAATTTTTTCATGCTCTTCACCTCAATCTTTTTAAGTAATTCAAAATGATGATATTGAAGATTTTTAAAAAGATGGCCTCCCCTGTAAGAAGGCCTTATTAATCCTGAATTACATATTTAGAAGCATTTTTGGCAGCATCAAGAATTTTTTTTGCTAATGACACTTTATATCCTTCTCCCCTTCATAATTAACTAAAATTCATTCTGAACATTTTGGGGTTTATGTCCTGTGTCCTGGAACTTAACCTCCTTTTTTATTGTTCCCTCTTGGTCCGCTTTTTGAGTAGATTTGGCGTCCATTAGTGTCTAACTATTTTATTATTTTCTGATATTTCTAAAATATCAGTATTTACTGAATAGAGCAATATTTAGATCATATTGATGTTTTTGGTCATTTAGGACAGAACTAATGCTTAATTCGAAATTTTAAGTTAAGTAAAATTATGTTATTATCATATAGGACTGGACATTCTCCTCTTCACAGAGTTGAGTCTCAAAAAGGGGTGAGATTTTGAAAAGGCCTCATTTTAAACTGCGAACAAAAATTGCCTTGCTATCCTTTGCGTTAGTCCTTATTTCTGTATTGCTGGTTGGCATTGTCATAATAGAACGTATTTCTCGTTCTATGGAGCAAGAAATCGGCATGCGGGCCATGGCGATTGCTCGGACTGTAGCACAGTTAGAAGATGTTCAAGAAAATCTTGATCACTTGAACGGGTCTAAACTCATTCAACCGATCGCAGAAAAAATTCGCTTAGCCACCGGCGTGGATTATATAGTCATTTTTGATATGAACCGAATCCGCTTCTCCCATCCCCTACAGGATAGAATTGGTACACTTTTCTCTGATGGAGATGAAGGACCTTCCTTAAAAAATCAAGAATTCCTATCGCCCTCTATTGGGGTCCTTGGTCCTGCAGTCCGAGCCTTTGTTCCGATCAAAACGGATGAGGGAACTAGGCAGGTCGGAGTGGTGTGCATAGGTATCCTAACCCCAACAATTAAGGAAATTATTAGTGATCTGCGTTTTGAGCTATATATTTCCTTGCTATTAGGCGTACTTTTAGGCAGCTTGGGATCTCTTTATTTGGCTAGAAACATAAAAAAGAACATGTTAAGTATGGAACCTCGAGAGATTGCAAAGCTCGTTGAAGAAAGAGTCGCTATTTTTCAAGCCCTAGGAGAAGGAATCATCGCCATTGACACGTCAGGCATCGTAACCTTAATCAATTATGAAGGACGTCGAATAACTGGCAATGATACCTACAACATTGGATTGCCCTTAGATGAAGTTGTTCGTGTACCTGGATTGGTAACAACAATGTTAAGTGGGAATGTGCGGGAAAACTGGGAATTGATCATTAATAATACGTTAGTCCTAGCTAATATTCTTCCCGTACGGATCAAAGACAAAATTGTAGGCGCCGTACTAACCTTCAGAGATAAAACAGAAGTCAAGAAGATGGCCGAGGAATTAACTGGAGTAAAATCATTTATCGAAGCTCTAAGGGCTCAGAATCATGAGTTTCAAAATAAACTTCACACTATCGCTGGTTTACTACAATTGGGAAATGATCAGCAAGCCTTAGATTATGTTTTTTCAGTAGCCGAAGAACAACAGGAGATCATTGGATTTGTTAGCAAAAAGATTAAGAATGCTAGTGTAGCGGGACTACTCCTTGGCAAATACAACCGAGCTAATGAACTTCATCTTAAGTTATTTTTTGATCCCGATTGTTATTTGGGCGATTTGCCAGCGCATATTGAAGTCAGTAAGTTAGTTTTAATTCTTGGTAATTTATTAGACAACGCTTTTGAAGCACTTAGTGGCAGAGATCTCGCCGAAGTTCATTGTTATGTTTTCCAAGGCGATGACCTTGTCATTAGTGTCGAAGATACCGGACCTGGAATTAGCGATGTAATAATTAATCAATTATATGATTGGGGATTTACTACGAAAGAAGTACTTAATCATGGAATCGGACTTTCCTTAGTGAAGAAAGCAATAGTAAGCCTCAAAGGAACCATCGAAATAGAAACCGGAGCTTGGGGGACAAGATTTCTGGTCAAGATTCCTCTCTGAAATATCAAGAACGCGCGATATTACTTCGCGCGTTCTTGGTTCGGATGGTATTAATCCAATTTCTGTTTTAATAGTGGTATTAGATCATCAAATCGTTCTAAAACATGTGCTCCGGCCGCCTGAAGTTTAAAAATTTTCTGGGAAGGTTTGCCTGTGCCACCGGAAATCATGGCCCCAGCATGACCGAATACAGTGCCCTCCGGTAAAGATTCTGTAAATCTCCCAGCAATAAAGCTGAATAATGGCTTTGTGAACTCACCTGCCAAAAGCATTTCAGCAGCCTCCTCTTCGAAATGAGTCCCTGGTTCAGAAAAGGTAACGACTGCATCGGTTTCTGAATCTTGCTCGAAGAGCTGAAGCAGATCTTTGATGGAGCTACCAATCAGACCATCTCCACCAATACTGACTGAAGTACTAACCCCATACCCTGCCCTTTTAACCATCCAGGACGTTTCGGCAGTCATTCCCCCACTGCGTGAAATAACACCTACTCGGCCAGGAGCAAAGCAACGTTCAACATTGTCACCACCAATAGCACCAACCTTGACTCTGTCTTTGGGAGTAATCATACCGACGGAATTAGGCCCTATCACGCATACGCCAGCCTGTTTGGCACGAGCCAAAAATTTCAGAGCATCTAATTGGGGTACATTTTCCGTAGCAATCAGGATTAACTCAATATTTGCCGCGATAGCTTCTAGAACTGCATCATAGACAAAGGCTGGCGGAACATAGACGACAGAGGTATTGACCTCGTGAATTTGAATCGCTTTTTTTAGAGTGTCATAAACCGGGACACCATGGACATCCTGTCCAGATTTACCAGGAGTAACACCTGCTAGAATCGTTGTTCCATAATCGAGACTGTGTTTAGTTACCATCGCTGCTTCCCGACCGGTGATTCCTTGAATAACAATCCGAGAGTTTTTATCCAAAAGTATTGACATCTATTATTTCCCCCTCTCATCAACATCCAAGGCTTTCAAGCGCTCCACCATACGTTGAGCAGCTTCTGTGATCGTAGCATCATCTCCGTAGTATTCAATCCCAGCTGCCATAAAGATTTCTTTAGCATCTTTCTCATTGACTCCTGCTTCACGCACAATCACTGGAAAGGTGAGCGGGTCCTTACCCATATCCTGAAGGGCTTGTACTACCCCTTTGGCCATGACATCCACTTGGGTATTATTGGTGATATTGTGAGCGACAAATAGCCCTCGAACACCAGGTTTGGAAAGAATTCCTTTGGTGATACCATAAACCTTCCGTTCGGGTGGATTCCCACCCACTTCACTGTAGTTGGCTGGTTTACCACCGAATGAGACCAGAGCATCGAAGGATAGGAGACTCCCTCCTCCTCCTCCGCATAGAAATCCGATATCCCCACCGTCCATCTCAGTATAGCGAGCAGTTCCCCGATAAGGATCTAATTCATTGACCTCTACCATTTGCTTTTCCAGTTCAGTAAGTGGTCGCCAGCTTCGTTCACTCCCGAGTTGGACCATAGTGGATAACTCCGTATGTCTGTACATCGCACTGTCATCCACACTCATGACCGAGGCAGCAGCCATGACTTCACCAGCCTCAGTGAGCACAAGGGGGTTAATCTCTAGGATGGTGGCATCGTTCTCGAGGAAGACCTTAACTAAACGGACGAGAGCTTGTGTTGCTAAGATTAACGGTTTGCCTGTTAAGCCAAGCTCTGACCAGATTTCTTTGATTTCAAATTCAGCCAGACCTAAGATCGGATCTATATGCCTAGTCAGAACTTTTTCTGGGTGTTCTCTGTTCAGCTGCTCCACATCCACCCCACCATCTAAACTGGCAATAATCACAGGAGCCTTAGCTTGTTTGTCTATTGCAATTGAAAGATACCATTCCTGAGCGATTGAGATTTTCTCTTCAACCAATACCTTTTCTACTGGAAAATGTCTTACAGTCATTTCTAGAAGTTCCTTAGATAGCTGGGCTACCTCTTGAACATTATTGGCAAATTTGATAGCCCCAGCTTTACCACGTTTCCCCACGGGCACTAAGGCTTTTAAAACGATCGGAAAACCGATCTCTTCTGCTTTTTCCATAGCTTCTTCTGGTGTGCGAGCGACAGCATTTTTCGGAACTGCCACCCCAGCCTCACCAATAATTTTCTTACTATAATTTTCCAAAAGCTTGCCCATTATTTTACCTCCCTATTTTCCTAACCAACCAAAAATACCTTGAAGCGTGGTAGCCCTATTCAATTTCGCAATGGAACGGGTTAATGGTATTTCTTTTGGACAAACTTTTTCACAGTTTTGGGCATTACCACAATCAGCAATACCCCCTTCACCCATCAAAGCCAGTAAACGCTTTTCTTTTTGTAACGCCCCAGTGGGGTGAGAGTTGATCAGGTCAACCTGGGCAATCGCAGCCGGTCCAATAAATTTAGAATTACTATTGACATTCGGACATGCTTCCATACAACTACCACAGGTCATACATTTTGATAATTCATAAGCAAGTTCTTGTACTTTTTGGGGGATTTTCGGTCCTGGCCCCATATCATGGGTTCCATCAATTTCGATCCAGGCACTCACTTTACTCAAGTTTGCAAACATTACTTGACGATCGACGACTAAGTCTCTTACCAATGGAAATTTGGTCAACGGTGCAAGTCGGATAGGTTGTTCAAGCTTATCAATCAGTGCGGAACACGATTGACGGACTTTCCCATTAATCAGCATGGTACAAGCTCCACATACTTCCTCAAGACAATTACAGTCCCAGGCTACTGGAGTTGTCACTTCTCCCCTAGCATTAACTGGATTCTTTTGGATTTCCATGAGGGCAGAAACAACATTCATTTTAGAAAAATATGGTACTTTAAACTCTTCCCAATATGACGTGGCGTTAGGGTCTTTACAGCGTTTGATAATAAACGTAATTTCTTTATCCATTTTGTTTCGACCCCTCTTTTGCCACGTCGTACCGACGCTTGCGCGGCTTAATACTACTGATATCCACGGGTTCGTAACTGAAGCGTGGACCGCTGGGCGAATAATCTGCTCTCGTGGTTTTCAGCCAGTTTTCGTCATCTCTTTCAGGAAATTCCGGTTTATAATGCCCGCCACGGCTTTCATTTCTCAACATGGCACCGAGAGTTATAACCCGAGCCAGCGTCATCATTCCCCATAATCGTCGAGTAAACGGTACAATCTGATTTCCCCAAGCCTCCCCGGATCCAACGCCAATATTTTTATAGCGCTCCATCAACTCTTGGATCTTTTCATCCGTCGCTTTCAGGCGGTCATTTTCACGCACAATCGTTACATTATCCACCATCCATTCGCCTAGTTCTTCGTGCAGGCGGTAAGGATTCTCTGTCCCTTGCATGTCAAAAAGTGCCGCGTTCTTGGCCTGTGTTTCCTTTTTGGCAGATTCATATAACTCCAACGGTAGCTCGGCGTGACTTCTTGTCAAGCTGGCTGTGTATTCAATAGCTTTGGGTCCGGCGACCATTCCTGCATAAAGGGCTGCTACTAACGAATTACCGCCCAGACGGTTAGCCCCATGATACTGATACTCACACTCACCCGCGGCAAATAATCCTGGGATACTTGTCATTTGGTTATAGTCCACCCAGAGTCCACCCATGGAATAGTGAACAGCTGGAAAGGTCTGCATCGGAACTTTACGTGGGTCATCTCCGACAAACTTTTCGTAAATATCCACAACTCCAGCTAATTTACGGTCAATCTCATGGGGATCTAAATGGGATATGTCTAAGTAAACCTTATTTTCTCCATCCACACCCAACTTCATGTCAACGCAGACTTTAAAAATTGCACGGGTGGCGATATCGCGTGGTACCATATTGCCATAGGCGGGATACCATTCTTCAAGAAAGTACCACGGCTTGCCGTCTTTATACACCCAGACCCTGCCGCCGTCCCCTCGAATTGACTCTGACATCAAACGCAGTTTATCCCTGCCCGGGATTGCCGAGGGGTGAATCTGTATAAACTCACCGTTAGCAAAGGTTGCGCCCTGCATATAGGCGATGGCAGCAGCATTTCCTGTATTAATTGTAGAATTCGTGCTACGGCCGAAAATCATACCGGGACCGCCTGTGGCCAGGATAACCGCATCAGCAGGAAAAACTTCGATCTCTAAGCTTTTGAGATCCTGCACAGTAATGCCACGACATCGGCCTTCGTCATCCAAAACGAGTGAAAGAAACTCCCACTCTTCAAAACGCTTGACCAGCCCTTGAGCTTCAAATCGTCTAACCTGTTCGTCTAAAGCGTATATCAACTGTTGCCCAGTCGTCGCGCCGGCAAAGACCGTTCGCGAATACTTAGCTCCCCCTAAACGACGTACATCAATAAAACCCTCTGGTGTGCGATTAAAGGTAACACCCATGCGATCCATCAAATAGATAATACTTGGAGCTGCTTCTATCATGGCTTTGACAGGAGGCTGGTTTGCCAGGAAATCTCCACCGTAGATTGTGTCATCAAAGTGTTCCCATGTAGAATCCCCTTCTCCTTTGGTATTAACAGCGGCATTTATCCCTCCTTGGGCACATACGGAGTGGGATCTTTTACAAGGAACAAGGGAAAATAGATCAACTTTCTGCCCGCCTTCAGCTAATTTAATCGTGGCCATCAGCCCCGCCAATCCTCCGCCGATGACAATTACTTTTCCGTCCACGTCAAAACCTCCTATCGCTAGTAAAATAGTTTAGATAAAGACTCTCAGGGCATTCATCCCCACGATCATAAGTATGACAAACACGCCCAAACAAACATAAGCAGCTGAACGTTGCGCTCTAGCCCCGATGGTGATTCCCCACGATATTAGCAAGGACCATAAACCGTTGGCAAAGTGAGCAAACGTCGCTAGGAGCCCAACCACATATAACACAGTGACCAGTGGATGGCTAAGAGCTTGACTTACAAACGTGAAACTGATCTCATTTCCGAAAATACCATTTGCGAAGCGAAGTACGTAAACATGCCAAACCACAAAAACTAACGTAATCAGGGCAGTGACTCTTTGCAGGTAAAAAAGCCAATTGCGAAAATACGAATAGGTAAGAACATTATTTCTTGTCAGGTACACAACCCAGATTCCATATAGCGCGTGAAAGATTAGAGGAATAAAAATGATCAATAGCTCCAAAACCCATAAATATGGAACACTGTGTAACAAGGAAACTCCTTGATTAAAGGCTATTTCTCCTTTAAGGGCTAAAGAATTAATAAACAAATGCACACAAAGAAAAATTCCAATCGGCAAAAGGCCCGATAAAGAATGTACTTTACGCCAGAAAAATGGACTACCCACAGGTCACACCCCTTTTCGTTTTGCCAAAAATCCCGATAAATCTGTAACCTTTTCCAATTCACTAATTGAGTCAATTAGTCCCTCTACCGTTTCAAGATCATAGTGCAGCCCAGCTAATTGCCTAAATTTCTGTTGTAACTGCTCTTGGGAGACGGGATTTTCCGGATCACCTTGCGGGTAATCCGTCCTTCCAGAATATTCTCGTCCCCGCTTGTCCGTTATATGAACAATAGCTGGCCACTTTTCTGGATAAAGAGCACTGACTTCAGGATCCTCCATCAACACTACTTTGGACATTAAATCACGGATTAAAGGGTCATTAAGATTTGTAGGATTGAATTCATTGATTCCAGCCTTCGTCTCCTTGATTGCCATGGCAGTACAGAACGGCAGGCTAAATTTCGCCGCGTAGAGGGAATCAGGGTGGTAGTTTCCCGTAAGATCGATAGCAATGGGATAAGTCTTGACCACAATCTTATCAATTTGCTCTGGAGTCAAGTCGTGCTTTTGCACTAAATCAAGAACGATATCGATTGCATGGTGAGTATGTCGACAAGAAGCATGGATCTTAATTGAATTTTCAACGATTTTATACCCTTGCCCTAACCCATTTGTGATTTTAGATAAGTCGAACTCTTGTGCCGTTGCACGAATAAAGCCTTTTTCCCCTTCCAGTATACTGGACGCTCCGGTAAAGCCTTTTTGGGCAAGCATAGTTGCCAATAGACCGTTCATACAGGATTTGCCTGGATGCATGTGCTTGCTCATCGCACCGTCAGCTAAGAACTCCCATAGACCTGCTGCCTGAGTTCCTGCAGTACCCAAAGCATGAACCATTTGCGTCTCTGACAAACCCAGAATCTTACCTGCAGCAGCAGCCGCTCCAAAAGTTCCAACAGTGCCGGTAGTATGCCAATAATAATAGTGAGCTGGAGTTACTGCTTCTCCAATTCTGATAGCTGTTTCATATCCCACTACGATTCCTTCAATTAAGCTCTTCCCATCCGCACCGATCATTTCGGCAGCTGCCAGAGCTGCAGGAATCACAGCAGATCCAGCATGGAGAATCGAAGCCTTGTGTACGTCATCAAGTTCGACAATATGAGAAATTGTTCCATTTAGTAAAGCAGCCATAATCCCGGACGTTTTCTCACCAGTACTAATTAACGTTGACTGTGCGTTTCCTCCCAGTTCGTTAACGATCGAGAGCATTATCTGAGCAGGTTCTTTGTCTGCCCCTGCAGCAGCGGAACCCAGCCAGTCCAGAAAAGCATCTTTGGCAGCTTGAACAACGGAAGCCGGTAGGTCTTCGAACTTAACCTTTAGAATGTATTGGCTTAACTGTCTGGAAATTGTCATTATCGACCCTCCCTGTATTCATGAAACAATTTTCTATAATTTTGTGCCTGAATCCCTATCTGAAGTGGTCTGTTTTATCCCGATGGGATTTCTAAATTATCCAGCTTCCTCCACCAATAGTTTGAATAGACTGCGCCTAATGGATTATGGGCTAAAATCCGATCTTTGACCACGAACGTTGTCACAGGTGCAGCTGAACTCTTGGTAAACAAAATATCATGCCCCACACATAGACCCACGATAATATTGAGTTCAGTTCCAGCTTTTTTAAGATAATTAGCCTGGCCGACCGGATTACAGGCTGCTTCATACCGTTCCGGCTTAACGTTCGGAATATCAAACTCTTTTTTACTCACTCCGCAAACTTTACAACATACCGAATCAACCTTGAAATACTTGCTTAAGATCGCTACAATGCTTTTAGCTTCTTGACTTAAACCCACACAAAAAGCAATTCCCAGTCGCTTATAGCCCATTTCTCTGCTGAATCGAATGACTTCCTCAAGTCTGGTTATCTGCATATAGTACTCAGCTTCTAATTTGCTAGCAATTGTTAGGATACGCCTGTTTTCCTCGTCAGCATATTCGGGTTGAGTGAAGCCTTGATCATAACAGCTTTTACCTTGGTAACAAACATGGTCCAGTTTACAATTAGCACAATCCAATTCGTTCCCCTCCAATGCGTTTTCAATTGATCCACTTCATAAACGTCCTGATTAGTCATCTGAACGGCAATGGGCACCAAGGCTTTCTTTGCGAGCCAAGGCAGCTTCAATAATTAGAGAAGCCGTTTTAACCATTAGGTTTAACTGCTGACAAGCTAGAAGTTCAGTATAAGTGGGGGCCTGATAATCCTCTAAATATCCTTGGATCTCTGCTATCCTCATTTTGGCCACATTCAGTCCTCGTTCGCTACGTACTAGTCCCACGTATTGCCCCATGAGGGTGCGCAGTTCCTTCTTAAATGGCATAAGCTCTCCACTCACATTTCCAGCAATACTGTCTTTTATATATTGTTGTTCCTTAGAGAATTCTTGGTCTAAGTAAATCCCGTTTTCCTGAAAAACAGTCTTCTGTTCATGTGCCGTTAAAAAACTAACCTGAGAGGGAAGATTTTGCATAGCCTGACGTCCTGCTTCGAGACCAAAAACAACAGCTTCCATCAATGCGTTTCCTGCCAGACGGTTCGCACCGTGCAATCCCCCAACCACTTCTCCACAGGCTAGGAGTCCAGGAATACCGGTCTGGCACTTCTCATTAATGACAACTCCGCCCATCATAAAGTGTGCAGCAATTCCTACTTCGATGGTTGTTGCTCCTTTAAGGCTACTGTGAATAGGCGCATACTCCTTAATCATTTTTTCTTTATCCACAGCGCCGTAGTCCACAAAAACACCGCCTCGCTCAGTAGCATGTCCAGCTTTTATCTCCTCGTAAATGGCGCGTGCCATGACATCACGTGTTGCCATATCGCCTTTAGGGGAGTAACGGAGCATAAAGGTCTCTCCTAAATTGTTGCGCAATACTGCACCATCACCAAATGGGGCAGTTGACAATACTTCTTTACCTGGACCCAAAGTGACCGTGGGATGAAATTGCATGAACTCCATATCTCGTACGCTTGCCCCTGCATAATGAGCGATTGCATAGCCATCCCCACTGACATCACCGGCATTTGTCGTTAAGGGGTATAGCTGCCCAGCCCCTCCACCGGCTAAAATAACGGCTTTAGCTTCAAAGCTCCAAGCCTTAAAGCTATTCCGGTCTAAACCACATGCTCCACAAACTTGACCATTTTTTTTAAGTAGTCGAATAATAAGGATACCATTGAGCAATTTCACTCCGGATTCGATAACACTCTCAAGGAGAGGTTTACTAATAGCTAGGCCTGCAGTATACGTAGATCGCAAATGGCTTGATTCGACAGTAACGATACGCCGACGGAGGTGACCGGGCGATCCCTTTACAATAATTCGCCCATCTTGTTTAATAAATGGCACTCCCCACTTCTCAAGTTGCTTGATGCCCTCACGCGCTTTTGTTGCTAATTGTGTGACAAGCTTCTGATCATTTAAGTATAATCCACCCTTTAAAGTATCCTCAATATGTTCCCTTATCGTACCAGAATCTGCTCCCTCATCTAGGACTGCAGCTATACCGTTGCGTGTCATAACTGTGTTGCCACTTAAACCTACCCTACCTTTAGAAACTATAGTTACCTCCCAACCGTTTTTTCTTAGTTCTATAGCGGCACACAACCCTGCTAAACCTCCACCAATTATCAGAACATCTGTCTGAATTCGCGAAATATCCACTCTATACCACCCTCATTCAACGTATAAAATTATGGCATCCCTTAGATCATCATGAGATATCCTTAAAATTAATATTTTAAATATTCATATTATTATACACAATGCAAGTTCCATGCCATTTCTCATAATAAAGGTAGCTAGCTTCAGTTAATGGTTAAAAAGAATAGAAAAGATCCCAAAAATACCTCTAATCTTAGCTACTAGCTTAATACAAGTTTCAACAATAGGCTTTCTCAAGTCAATTATTAGGTCAAATATAAAAAAGACCGCTAAGTAAAAAGCAGTCTTTCAGAATATTTTGTTAAATATATGAACTAAACAAAATAATATGTTCATATATTTAACATATGACGCCATTTAGTTAATCAATAGTTCAATATCTGAACAACTTTGGTATTTTGGCATCCAAACCCTTTTAATATTACTACTATTAATATACTAATTCTATATTACTTCTTAATTGTTTGTTCAATTTGTAGCAAATTAAGCCTCTTCCATAAGGTAGTTCGACTGATACCAAGGGTTGCCGCCACTCTAGTCTTGTTACCGTTGTAATTCTTTAATAATTCACGGATGAGTTGTCTCTCCATCTCGGCTAAAGTACCGGGCCGAATAGAGATCGACTCAATAAATTCTTCTTGTATAGTAGTTTTCTCATCGAACTGAGTACCAATAGTCGCAAGATCGTCTAACACTTCAGCTTCAAATGGCTGTAGCTCCGGAAAAGAAATAATTAATTCGCAGTAAAGAGTCTGATCACCTTCACCTACTAAAACGGTATAGCGCTCTAAGATATTCTCTAGTTCTCGGACATTACCTGGCCAATTATAAGCCAATAAAAGTTTTCTAAATTGTGGGCTGATTGTGGAGCGAAAACCTAGTTTCTTCTCCAAACGACCCATAATATTGTCGATAAGAAAAGGTATGTCTTCACGCCTAGATCGGACAGGAAGAAGGTATAAATTCAAGACATTAAGTCGGTAGAAAAGGTCATCCCTAAAGGTTCCTTTTTCGACTTCTGCTTGGAGGTTTTGGTTACTAGCTGCAATTACCCTTGCATCTATTGAAATAATTCGGCCTCCACCTACCCGCCTTACTTCCTTTGTTTGAAGTACTCTTAATAACCCGGCCTGTAAATTTAAGGACATTTTACCAATCTCGTCAAAAAAAATAGTTCCTCCATTGGCTAGCTCAAAAAGGCCGATTTTGCCACCCTTTTTAGCGCCTGTAAATGCCCCTTCTTCATACCCAAATAATTCACTTTCAAGTAAACTTTCCGGCAAAGAGGCACAGTTCAAAGCAACAAAGGGGCCGTGACAACGCGTGCTATTATTATGGATACTTTGAGCAAACAGTTCCTTCCCCGTGCCACTTTCTCCCCAAATCAAAACGGTTGCATCCACTTTACTAAAACGCTCTGCTGTAAGGATTGTCTCCTGTAACGCTGGACCTACTAAATCTCTGAATGAATAGTGGGCTACGAGACCTTTGGCTTGACTCGCCCTGCGTTGACGTTCGTCCTCTTCTCGTTTTTGGGAGCGTAAAGCAACCATCTCCCCTGCCCTAGCCAAAGCCCCAGCGACACTGCTATGGCTAGAATAGATTAAGAAGCCTTCCATTCCGTAGGCTTTAGCTAGTCGGACCCCTCGGTGTCCGCCCCCGACAACTACCTCACACCCATCATGATAAGCGTGTTCCATCTGTGCGGTTAGTTCCATCATATTTCTATAAGTATAATGTTTTATACCTACTTCAAGGATTGATTGCACCTGTAGCAAAAATTCAACATCAGTAGGACTAGGATAACTAATGTAACCGATCGTGGAACTAAACTCTTTAGCTCGAGCTAAAGCCTGCAAAATATCGAATTCATTCGGAGCGATCGAAACAATAGGCAACGTAAATTGACTGCGTAATAGCTCCGCGGTGGCTCCCCTACTGACTATTACCTCAACTTGGTTTTGCTCGTTTAGTTTTCGCACCTCTTCCAAGGCATCTTCTAAAACAGCTTCAACTACCGTTAGGTCTATCTTGAGTTTGCGAGCCATTTCTCTCACCAAGGCAGTTAGTTCCGGGTATGCTGAAGTTACGACTATTTTACTCAGGGGCTTATCTTTTTGAATCAGTTTCATTGTACCCCTCTCCATTTCTCAGCGGATCAATGTATTTCTAAAGAATTGAACTACCAATATTAATATACGATTATTATCATCTTTAATCAAATAATGAATAGTTTAACATGGTATGATTGGCAATTTAATCGCTATTACAGTCCCCCTATTCAGCTCGCTCTGTACTGTTACTAAACCCTCATGAAGTTCAATTAAGTGTTTTGCGATAGCAAGACCCAACCCAGTCCCTTTGCCTTTGCGTGAAGCATCAACCTTGTAAAAGCGATCCCAGATGTGGGTCAGTTCTTCTGCAGCGATACCATACCCTTGATCCCGAATGATGATAGATAGTGTATTGAACTCAGTAAGACATGTTTCCACAGTCACCTTGCTGTTTTCGGGGGAATACTGAACTGCATTATCCAAGAATATTACAAACAATTGCCTTAAACGGTCATAATCACCCAGAAACGGTGGTATATTTTGTTCGGACAGATGCTCTAAGGTAATACCTTTTTTTTCGGCAATTATTTGAAGACTCCTAAGCGCATCTGCAAAAAGGCTGGGGATATGAATCCTTTCTTTATTCATAGAAATTTTGCCGGTCTGGAGGCGGGAAAGTTCCAGTAGGTCTCCTACCAGTCGTTCTAAAACTCGGGTTTCTGAGAGCATTCTTTGATGATAACGTTCAATATCCTCACTGTTTTCGACTGTACCATCTACCATAGCTTCCAGGGAACCACGAATTACGGTCAATGGAGTTCTGAATTCATGAGACACATTGGCCACAAAATCGCGTCGTAATTGTTCCAGTCGCTCACTTTCGCTAATATCTTGAACCAGTGCAACGCTCCCCGTCACAGTTCCAGAGTTGTCAATGATCGGTGAGAAGGTAAACATGAGCTTTTTTCCTCTCCAGTCTTTGAGGACTTGCAAGGACTTCTTGTCTTCTATCGTTTTATTAACCATTGTCTTAATGTCTAACTTATTAAGGTCTTTCTCTAAGTCTTCCAGTAAGTATGGAATAGGTTTGTTCATGATTTCCGAGAGCGCGGAGTTGACACTCACTGGATTGAGATTCGTGTCAAAAGCAACGATTCCTTCCGAAATACTCGATATGATGTCGTTGAGTTTTCCTTTTTCTTGAAAAAGCTGATTAATGGTTGAGCCAAGCTTAGAAGCGAGGGCGTCCAGGGAATTCCCAAGCTGACCCAATTCATCCAAGCGGTTTACACCAGTTCTTGCTGAATAGTTACCCCTTGCTATTTCAAGAGCGGTTTGGTTCATAGCTTTCAAGGGACGGGTAAAGAGTAGCGAATAGAATATTCCCAAACCTATAGCAAGCATCAGCGCGGCAAGAATACTCACCGCCAGAATACTCACCGCTTTATTCAGTGTTTCTGTCACCCCTGTTACAGGCGAATGAAGTAGTACCGAGCCAATGATTGTTTGGTTGGTAGCAACGATAGGAACTCCCACGGTTATTGTAGCTTCGTTGTAGACACTGCTAAAACTTTCACTGACGGATTCCTTACCCGTTAGAACCTCTCGAATTACGTATTCTGCTTCGCTCGGTAATGGCACAGAATTATTTGAACGTCCTTGTCCCATGCCATTCCCCATACCCGACATTAGGGAAAGATTCCCTTTGCTGTCTGTAATCCAGACTTTTGACTCAGTTAGTGTGTCAAGAGAGCGCATATATCCACCGAAACCCGGCATCTGGCTATTACTTTGAGAGTACTCCGCGACGACCTCAGCTATACTATGGGCATATGCCAGCATAGATTTTTCACGGCTATCAAAGGCATATTCTCGAAACATTTGAATAAAGAATATTCCTAGGGTCATCATGGATACAAGCACAATGACTACAAAGCCTGCTGTTAATTTGAAAGCAATCCTTTTTTTAAACATTCTTTACCTCAAATTTATACCCAACACCCCAGATGGTTTTGATGTCCCAGCTAAAGTCTTCAGGAAGGTTTATTTTTGATCTAAGTCTCTTGATATGGGTATCTACAGTACGTGCATCGCCAAAGTACTCATAACCCCACACGCTGCTTAAAAGGTTATCCCGTGAGAATACTTTTCCAGGGTTAGAAGCCAAAATCCATAAAATCTCGATTTCTTTCTTTGTAAGATTGATTGGCTGCCCATTTATCATCACTTCATAATCAGACAGGTTAATTTTTAGGCCGGGGTGGTAGATAATATCTTCGCTTTGCTCCTCTGAAATATCGAGGCGCCTTAAGACAGCACGGATCCTAGCCATGACCTCTCCGGGGCTGAAGGGCTTAACAATATAGTCATCTGCACCGATATCAAGTCCCAAGATGCGATCTCGATCTTCTCCTTTGGCAGTAATCATGATAATGGGTACTGTAGAATTTTGGCGAATCAGCTTGCACACCTCAAAACCATCCTTTTTCGGCATCATGACATCAAGTAATATTAGCAGTGGATTATATTCCGCAAACATTTTGAGTGCCTCTTCCCCATCATGTGCAATAAGCGGTGAAAAGCCTTCTTTCATAACATAGGTTTTTAGTATATCGATAATGCCATCGTTGTCATCTGCAATCAATAGATACTTACTCAAAATTTTGCCCCCTCTCATGGCTCTAATATTACCACTAATCCATATATTTTTTGTGACATATTTGTGACTTTTAAAAAATGCGTATCATAGGTAGCAAATACCCACTATGATAGATGCTTCATTCATTCTACCTTAGTGGGTATAGTTTTCACTGTTCGAGTTAATTGTGGGCGAAGTGCTTCTTTATGAAATTGCGTAATACTACAAGTATTCACTGTCCGGTAGCCTCACAGCAAAGTAGGCACCTTCCAGGATCTTTACCAAAACATTTAATGGTGTAGTCGCAACCTCGCGGTACATCCTGTGGGTGTACAAGTGACGCACGTTGGGAAACTCTTGTTTAAATAATCGCCGAGCCTTATTGCCAGCATCATCTGCATCTAGGAGGACGCAAACCTCATCATCACTAAACTCAACAATTAGCTCTTCTAGCTTATCCAGCCCCAAGGTTCCATGGGTACAGACGATCTCCACTGGTTCAGCCAAGATCTCCAATAAGCGTTGTTTATCGGTTTTTCCTTCAACTATAATTACTCTACCCATTATTATATCCATACTTTCTAGCCATCTATTAGCTCTTTGTCTTTAGCCTCTACCCTTAGCAACAAAAATATTCTTTTTTTGTACCTTTATCAACAAACATTCATTGTCTTGAATTTAATTTGAATTTAGCTTTAGTACAACGAATCAAGTGTAGATGTGAATTGTTGTTCATTTATTTTTTTACATATTGTCAAAAGACATAGATTTTCGCAGTAAAGTATATTACAGTACAACTAATACATTAGATTAGGGATGGGGGAAATAAAATGAGCTATGGAAAACATCTGGCCTTTAACAAGGAAGGAAAAATCGGAATAATTACTCTGGATAATGCCAAAGGATTTAATCTTGTAGGCACTGATTTCCTTTATGAATTAGAGGAGATCCAAAAAGAGATTAGTGCGGACCGCGACCTTGGAGGAATCGTTATCAATGCTAATGGTGATCACTTCTCTGCTGGTATAGACCTTAAGTTCCTGAAGGGTGTCAGCTCAAAGTTTATTATGGATAATTTAGAGTGGTTGCAGAAACTATATTCCTATTGGCAAGAACTTCCTATACCTGTGATTGCAGCAGTTCACGGCTTTTGCTATGGTTCGGCGACTGAACTTATTCTGGGATGTGATATTCGAATTGCTGCAGATAACGCAAAATTTTCTCTTCCTGAAGTACGTTTTGGTTTATCTCCTGATATGGGAGGGACGACTCGCTTAACACATCTGGTAGGCATTGGTCAAGCAAAACGTCTTATCATGGGGTGTGAAGAGATTGATGCTGAGGAAGCCTTGAGGATTGGCCTAATTGAAATATTAGTAAAACAAGAAGATCTTAATAAGCGGGCGATGAAGTTGGCCAATAAAATGGCGAATTTTCCGCCAGCTGCCATACGATTTGCCAAACAAGGAATTAATCTGGCTAATGAAAGCAGTGTCGCGACAGGATTACTCTTTGAACAGGCTCAATCAACTTATTGTTGCGGTACTGAAGATTTGCGGGAAGGGGTTACCGCCTTTCTCGAAAAAAGAAGTCCTGTTTTCAAGGGAAGATAGTATTGATTATTAAATGGTTTTAAAATTGCTTAGACTGTCAAACCTAAAACAGGAGTGATTTCCTTGGAGAATCAAGACCAAGCCGCAGATTCCATTCGCCAATCCATAAAACTATACTCCCGACGGAAATTTATAGGATTAGGGCTGCTTGGGGCTCTGGGATTGACCGGAGGTATTAGTGCTATAGATAAAGTATTTGGTGACCAAGCTAACGATAAAATCAAATTGGTTAAACCTAACTTTTCCCCAACTCCTGTAAAGTGGTCAGACAGGGAAGTCACGATCGCTTGGCTCGGGCATGCCAGTTTTTTACTTAATTTCTTTGGTACTAGAATCCTCATTGATCCTGCCTTAACTTCAAATATCGGGATTACTCCTGTTGGCAATTTTACCATTGGACCTAGTCGGTATATAGCTTCGGCTTTGAATAGCGACGAAGTGGGGCCAATTGATCTATTGCTTGTTTCGCATGCTCATACAGATCACTTTGATTATCCGACGTTACGCAAGCTTCAATCAGCCAACACGATTGCTGTCACTGCCGAAAATACACTTCCCTTGTGGAAGGGTATGAACTATCAAACTATTGAAGAACTCCACTGGAGAAAGAGTAAGACTTTTGCAGGTGTCAACGTCAAAGCGATTGAAGGCAAGCACTGGGGAGCCAGAATACCCTGGAGAAAAGGCATGGAAGCAAACAGTTTCCTCATATCTAAAAATGGTATAAGTCTTTTTTTCGGTGCAGATACAGGGTACACTGAACTCATTAAACAACAACTGGCTGGAATACCGATTGAGCTAGCAATCATGGGTATTGGAGCTTACTCCCCAAAATCTTTTGAGGCAAGACATGCTACACCGGAACAGGCCTGGAAAATGGCCGAGGAAATCTCGTCGAAATGGATTATACCGATGCATTGGGGATCATTCAAACTATCTCAAGAGCCTATGGAAGAACCAATGGCTCGGTTCCGCCAAGCTGCATCTGGTCAAACAGAAAAGGTAGCTATCCAAGAAACTGGAGAGACTTGGGTACTACCTCGTTAATAACTAATAACTATATCAACACTCAGTATTATCGTTGAGTATTAACAGCTAAAGTGGGATAATATACTGTACTCAACAATGGGAAAATTGTTGGAAAGGAGAAATAACCATGTTACTAGCAAACAGTGAATTTAAACGTAGAGCTAAGAAACAGCTACAAGGCAAATGGCTTGAAGCTGCAATTCTGAGTCTTATTGCTTGGCTTCTTACGACAGCGGGTGGAGGGGTTGTCGAGACAGTCCAATATGTTTGGCAAAATGGTGTATTAGTAAGTGTCCCCGCTGCCCCTTCATCCTTCAATGGCATTTCAAACCTCTTAAGCATAGTTTTAGGAGGACCAATCGCTCTGGGGGTTGCTGGGTACTTCCTTAAACTGATCCGACAAGAAGGACCAATTATTGAGGATTTATTTGGAGGCTTTAAGTTTTTTATTAAAGCCTTTGTCCTTAATATCATGATTACAATTTTTACGCTTTTATGGACGCTACTTTTAATCATTCCAGGTATCATTGCTTATCTCCGGTATTCTATGTCCTATTATATTATGACTGATAACCCCCAGCTCAGCGCGTTTGAAGCCTTAAACCAAAGCAAATTCATGATGGCGGGCTATAAAGGAAAACTGTTTCGATTATGGTTAAGTTTTTTAGGCTGGTTCCTTGTCGGAATTCTAACCTTGGGCATTGGGTTTTTGTGGGTTCTACCCTACTATAATACTGCAAAGGCAAACTTTTACCAAGATTTAAAAGATAATCAAAGTCTTGTCAGTTGAAATCAACCTCTAAAATAACATTATTAGATATTCACCAGTGCACTCGTTCAGGTTTGAACATGCGACCTCGGTACAGAGTATCAAATTAACCAATCATAAAAGTTCGGATAGTATTGCTTCTATCCGAACTTTTACATTCTAAGTATAATCATTTACAAGCCATTTAATAGTATATTATGGTAAATATATGGGCTATATTTACTTTTGTCTCATATTTAAGGAAGACCAACCGGAACCAATAAGTTTCTCCCCCAGTTGAGGATCCGAGGTGATAAAAATTATCTGCCTCGTATGGGAGAGTTTACGGAAATACTCAATAATATCTACCCAGAACCTTTCTCCCTCATCATAATCTCCTATTGAGAATAACAAGGGTGCTTCTAAGTATCCGCCGAGGGTTAACTGTGCAAGGGCCATACGATAAGCAAAATAATCACACTTTACCTTTGCCAGATCTCTTTGAATTGCTCCATGGTCAATAGAGAAAGATATATTACTCAATATCCACTTCATTTCATTGTTGAGTACCTTTCCGTACTTAGTATCCCATTCTTGCCAGGATAATTCTAATAAGAGTTGAGCATCATCTATAGCGCGGTGCAAGTTCTCGTAGGCCTTCCATTGTTGTTTTAGAGTTTCAATTTTTTTCTCTAAGGTGGTCAACGAGATAAATTTATGGCTATCCTTAAGGCATTGTTCTAACTTTTCTCGTTGCTTACGAATTTCTAGGCGTTCGTCTTGCCAAGCGGTTAGTTCTAGCAAGCGTTCGTCATCGAAAACCCGTAATTCGCGCTCCAAATCGGCTAGAGGCTCCAATTTATTAACAAGGTGTTCCATATTTCGATCGCCGAGTAAGCTATTATACTTCTTTGAATGCGCTGCGATTTCCCTCTCCGACTCGCCTTTCGCCCGCAGATGGCTAGCAACCTTAAACAATGTAACTAGCACTGTGTCTCTATCGGTGCCAAGTGTGTTCCAAGTCTCCAACTTTTCTCGTAATTGTTCTGAGCACATATACAACTTTTTCTCTGCCATGGTGGACTGTTCCAGTAAAAGCTGCTGTTCCTTTAGCATAAGACCCAATTGCTGTTTTTTTATCTGGAATGCTTCCCAACCGTTTAACCATTCAGGAAAATCTGACACCTTGGACGCAGCAAACGCTTGTTTTAAGATTTCAGAGCGGTAAAGCACTGTCTTGAGAAGCATATCTTCCCGTACTATTCTCTCTTGCAGTCGCTCAATCTGGATTTGTAGTTTTTCAACTAACATTTGCTGGTCGCGAAACTCCTTAAGTCGGCTCGTGAATTCCTCGAAATTTGAGGTCTGATAGCCTTTGTAGTATTGGCTTAGTCGATCCGCTAGCTTTTCTTCAATACAAATTCCTTTAAAATGTTTTCGAAGTTTTCGGTCTAGCGAGCCTCCGATTTTTGAGCTTTGCCATTGCTTCAAGTGCCTCTCTCGTTGCTCAATCTTGACTTTATCGGTTTCAGTTACTCTTGCTATATCTCCAAAATTTAAAAGAATGGCTTTCTCTTCTAAATACATGCGTTCAGTATTCTCGAGATCCTTTTTGGAGATTGTGAGTTCATTAAGTTCATCCTGAGCCTCAGCTCTTTCCGTTTCCGCCGTGAGCAAGCGTTTGTCTTCGCCATTCGTCAATCCCTCGAATCCTGACGTTTGTAAAGAACCTTTTAGCTCAGCAATTTGTTCCGACTGCATTTGTGCTTGGGCACCTAAACGTTCAACCTGATCTTGAAGACTTGCCCATTCAATACACTCTTCCCGCAGGGTTTCAATCAATGTCCAATCAACTTTTGACTCATTCGTAAGCGTCCTCAAATTCGACTCAACAGCTCGAAGCCGCTCTTCTAGTTGGTATATCTCCTCACGGAGCTGGCGTAACTCCCTATAGTCAGGATTTAGGGTAAGCAACGTTAAGCGTTCCTGAATTCTTTGGCCTAATGCAATCCTCTCGGATAAAATCCCTTCATTTTCTTGCAGATTCTTGATCTCAATGAGAAGCAACCGTTCCTCGTCTTGCTGTCGATGTGCAGCTTCCCAATCACTCCGCCGTGCATCAAACTCAGCCTTAACTAGTTCCATACTTCCTTTTTGTTCGCTTACTCGCTTTTTTGCTCCCGCCAGCGATGCTCTCACTTTCATGAGCGAAAATCCTTCATCTCCCCCTTGTCGAAGGTTGTTGACCTGTAGTCTGAGATGATCCAGATGATTATTAACCGGCCAGTTAACGACCACTCCCTGACGAAAGGTCAGTTGATTAAGCTGAAATATGTATTCTCCAAGTGTCAAATCTTCTGGCAAGGACACCTTCTCTCCCGTCCCCTCATCAGTTACTAGAGTTGAAGGGCTAACTGATTCATTGCTCTGCTGATCGTAGTTTCGACGTATGTGATAGCTAGACTTATCTCCAGCTATCCACACCTCTAATAAACCCTTGCTGTTTTGAGTTTTTAAAGTAAGGGATGTTATTTGTTCATAAAATAAATCATAAAGTAAAGTACCTAACGTTTTTAGATTGTTTCTATCTTCACAAAAGATAAAAACGGGGCCATTGGGAAATGTCCAATCAACATCCCCTATGCCTTTCAATTTACTACTAATAATTCGTTCAATTCTCATCATCAATCCGTCCCTGTGCAAGCGCTGACAGTCCGATTTTCATCACAAGCTCCCAGTATCTACTGTTTTCTGTACTTAATTCACTAATCTGTCGTTCTTCAAGCTTATTGATTAGTATTTCGTTGAAAGTAGGAAACCCGTACCCATTTCCAGCCATTGTCTTTAAAGGCGTATCTAAGTCCAGTTTAAATCGTGAGTTCGTCTCTCCTTCAGATAGAACAACCTCAACGAAGCGGAACTTATCAGCTAATAGCTTTTGCAACGGAAGAACAACCGATTCTACATTTCGAATTGGCCCCTCCAACTTAACCCTAAATAAATCTCTTTGCCGTTCTTCTTGGCTTGTTTCTGATAATAATTTAGAAATAAGAACTTCTGGGGTTTGGATCGCGAAACTCTTTTCAATGTAATGACGTTTCCCCAGCTCTCGAAATTCAATCCGAGCAGTATCTTGCTCAACCTCTCCTATAATCACACCATGGGGACCGCTTTCGCAAAAACTTCTAGCCTCGAGAAAACCACTATCAGTCCAAACTGTTTCTCCGGCTTTCTGGAGGCCACTCCATTCTTCCCTATGTCCCAAGGCTAAGTAGGCCAAACCACTAGATTCAATATGCTCTGGTAGAATAGGGATAAACCCTTCGGTGTTTTTTATAGATTTCAGCTCAGCATGGAGAAGCATAATCGGAATTGTTCCATCCCGGGTCAACTCAAACCCGTCAAGAAATGCAGCTTCTTGATGATAAGCTGTCCAACCCGCACCATATATTGTGACATTTTGGGAAGGAATTATTACGCTGCTGATTCCACCTGAGAATATATGCACATTATTCGGCCATACAGCTAGTCGGTAGGCGGATGTCATAACAAGTGGGTCTCTTTCACCGGGAGTAATAAATACCTTCGTGTTCTTCAACATAGCTAACGATTTCGCAACTCGCTCCACGGTTTCCTTACGTACATACTCCTGTTCGAATAAATCTCCCGTCAGAAACAGAAAATCAACCTTCTCTGCTTGGCACATCGAGAGGGCTACTTCAAAGGTCTGCCACAAATCTTTATTTCTCTGAGTTGTCCAGTCGTCTGGCCCATCCCAAGAAGGGCTGTCAAAACGACAGCCCGCACACTGTAAAAATCGTACGCACGGAGCCATTCCTTCACCTTCAACTCTATTTTAGTTCTACACTATTTGCTAAATTCACTGTGAAGAACTCACCTTTTTTCATCTCAATATGTCCAGAAACGTATGGATTACCTTCGATCGTTAAATAAACCATATTAACTCCGTAATAAGTTCCGATCGTGTTGGTAATACTTTGTAAAATTAAGTTTTCATAGCCAGAACCCGCATTCATTTCGCTCAACAACTCTTTTGAGAAATCTATATAAGCCCTATTGTCCTTATTCAAATACAAACTTTTAATTTTTACGTTTGGACCCAATACCTTTGCGATATTGCCTTGTGGTAAATCTTTAAAGGCATTCTCAAAAATGATTTTAGTAATATCATTCGTTTTGAAGGAAAGTTGCTTATTCACAAACACAAGTTTATCAACATTTGCATTTGGATAATAAAAGCTAACAGTTTGAGTAAGGGGTACATTAGTCTTGAGTTCCCTTAAGGTTGAAGTAACCTCAGTTCCATTTGAAGTGAAAACCGATCTAACAAGACCAATGTCGGGTGCATAATAGTCGAGTATCATGTCATCTTTACCCTCTGTTTTAACCTCTAGCGTTTGATACGTGCCCATAGGGGTAGTTACATCAACTTTCAGATTCGAAATAGAGCGTTTTCTACCGTCTGACAAGGTCCAGTTGGTTCCAGTCTCTAAGGGTTCTTTTAGTAGAATATCCACAGGACTACTTTCTACTTGGGTTAGATTTTCCCTGTAATAACATTCCCCTCTTGAGAAAAGTACTCTGAGCTCGCCATTATTATTATCTAGAACCTTCACCATTTCCGTGCCACCGTTATTAGATCTAAGTTGAACACGGTTTCCGGATTTATAATCAATGAAGACTGTGTATGAGGCGTACTCATTTCCTTCACCCTCATATACATACTTAGTGTTTTCTTTATAAGAATAATAGTCCTTAATCGTGAGAAGTTCAGTCTTTGGTTCTGGGGGAGTTGGTTTATTATCCTCACCAGGCTTTACAGGATCCTTATTTGAGCAACTGCTTAGAAGAACAAGTGAGAAGAGTAAACTAATGATTAAGATAACCTTTTTCATAAAATACCTCCTTTGTGGTGGTTTGTTAGCTTATATTATTATATCACTATTAAGCTAAACTTACGCAGTATTAGAAGTAATAGATAACCCATAATCAGAGCAAATATGCAATTACCAAGTTAACTATCACTATGATATAATAGTTCCTCAAAGGGGTGAGAAATATGGCAAAAGTAATCGTTATACGAGAAATACCAGGGGTTGCAACCATAGGGGAAACCTTTGAGGTATTTGGAGTTGAACCACATATTTTTGGAGAGGATTCCAAGTTTCTAATCTATACAACTGAGGGATGGAAATGGTCATTTGCCTTTAACTTCAGACCAATTACCTAACTATTAGATATAAGCTGCCAAGACTACATAACTATGACTAAACTAAAAAATAAGGATAATTCACCTGATAACTGGTGAATTATCCTTATTTTTTATCCACTTATGAGCTCATAATGAGCTACTACTTTATCGTCCATCCGCCAAAATTCTATTTTTTGTGTTATAATTAAACAAGAATATATTACCACAAATAGAAAGGTAGGGAAATTATGCGAATTTGGTTTATATTTTCATTATTATTCTCAGTTTTAGTCGCAGTTTTTGCAGTATTAAACTCTAATGTTGTACTTATAAAACTATATTGGGTTGATTATCAACTCTCACAATCTTTAGTTATAATCTTATCGGCTTTTCTTGGTGCATTAATTGCTACATTTTTGGGTATTTTTGGCAAAATTAAATCTTCATTAAAATTAAGAGAATTAACTCTTACGGTAAAAAGTTTAGAACAAAAAATTAATGAATTAAATAAAGAAAACACAGCCTCTAAGCTCAATGAAGCGAATTTAAGATTAATTGAATCTGAAACAAAAAATCAAGAGACTATTAGTTAAGCATCCGTAACAGAGTCATTTCACCGTGAGCAAGAAAGAAGTAGCGTTTTAGGATGCCGCTTCTTTTTTGTTGCTAAATACTAGGGCAAATTTACAATAAACCCTCTACAAGAGTTGTTATTGGCCTGCTTTGAAGCATGTAAAAAGTTCCTGAGCCATAACTCCACTCAATATCCTGTGGTATTGAATGGAAATGCTCTTCAATCCTTAAGCATTGCTGAGCTAGCTCCTTAACTTGTTGAGAGGTTAAACATCCTCTGCCTGGACGACGAGAACGAAATATAGCCGAAGGTGCTTGTCCTCTTCTAGGTGCTGGGGTGAATTTTAGGACGGCACCATCAGAACGTCTGGCTATCCACTGATCAGGAATAATCTCTCCCTGGACCAAAGCTTCTCCTAAACCTGGAGCAGCATTAATAATCAGCTCCATAGCGTCCTTCGAAAGTGGATTAACTGTAAAAACTACTCCAGAAATATCGTGCGGGGCCATTTCTTGAATGACCACGGCAAGTGCAACATCACTTGCCCCAAATCCTCGAAAAGAACGGTATTGCACAGCCCGGGAAGACCAGAGTGAAGCCCAGCACTTTTTCACCGCATTTAGAACAGCACCCTCGCCCTGTATGTTAAGATAGGTTTCCTGTTGACCAGCAAAGCTAGCAGTTGGTAAATCTTCTGCGGTTGCCGATGAACGAACTGCAACGAATGGACTGCCCATCCTTCTGTACGCCTCCATTAGTTCCAACTCGACGTCCTCTGAGACAGAGATGTTTTCGATCTGTTTTTGAATCTCTTTGGTTTGCTGTGCTAAAGAATCTAGGTTTTCTGTGTCTAGGTCCGACAGATTGACCAATGGTACACAACGTCGATATCCCTTGGTGCTGAGAACAAACCCTGATGGAACCATCATCCCTGCAAGCATCAGCTCACCAAGGTTCGCGCCCTTACCCCCTGCTAATGCGAGATCCGTACTTCTGAGATCTTGAAGAAATTGAACATAGTCCATCTCGCTACTCCTTACTTAGACTTAGAATTTGAATCTTACCCTCAGCTCCATCAATGCGTATCCTTTGACCGTTTTGTAAAACCTTTGTTCCATTAATAGTACCAACAACCGAAGGAAGTCCGTATTCTCGAGCAACTATAGCGGCATGGGACAAAGCTCCACCAGAGTCTGTTACTAATCCAACCACATGGGGAAAAAGCACAGTCCAAGTCGGAGTGGTGAACGGACAAACCAATATTTCTCCCGCTTTAACAAGGTCGAACTCATCGGCTGTATGGATTATCCTCACGTTACCCTCCGCAATTCCTGAAGAACCTGGCGTTCCAAATATCTCTCCCTCTTTGGAAACGCCTTCATTAACTTTCTGCTGAGCTTCTATGGCAGACACTTGTCTTAAAAGGATTTTCATCGCATCAGCTACTACGGGTGGAAACACATTCCAGGGTGGCTCAATTGGGGGTTTCCCTATCGTTTGAGGGGGTATGAGCGTGAAATTCAAGCTATGCTCTACTTTTCTCTGAGCTACAAGCTCTTTAATTCCTTCTAGGTCTGTCGTTCCCCTTAGAAGATTAGATAATTCTTCTCGGTATAGATAAAACATGTCCTCAGGACTATCTAGTACTTGCTTCTTCACAAAACGTTTCCCAGCTTCAATAGCATCATATCGGGCATTACATAGTGGAATATTGGCCAAGGAATAATCATGAATTTCTGTCAATGGTAGACCTTGTTCTGCTAATTGAAGCCAGTAGTCAAAGTCTTCTTGATCTTTTCTTGTGAGATCCCTGCGAATTTCCTTGATGCGTTCATTCCTGTAGTCTTGAAAATCGAACTCTTCCACTGAGGGATCATAATCAGAATCCATAAATCCCTTAATAATACTTACGACCATCCCTGGCATCTCTCGCCAAGTAGGATCCATTTCAAAACTATCGACGGGTCGATCTCCTTCATCGTCAAGAAACTTTTCAAGTTCCTGATGGAACCATGTGTCAGTGAGTTTGGCAAGTGCCTCTTCAGAGGGTAATGATAATAGCTTGTTTATTGCAGGGTCTAAAGCAGCTCGTTGAGCTATCGACAATAGGCGATTCGTTGTATTAAAAACTGGTGAATCACTTTTTTGAACTAATTCGTAGGCCTCAAAGTCAGTGAAATTAAAGAGTTTTTTACAAAGTTCCACCCAGCGCTCACGAATCAGCATACTTATCATAACAATTTTAACATGTGGATTCCAAGACCAACACATGTACTCATAACACTGATCTAAATGATCAGCGAGATCAGCGAGGCTAGCGTTAGTACGATCAAAATCTCTAATCGGTTTAAGACGATTGTTAGCTTCTATTGCCCATTGATCTCTCCACTCATGAACGTACCCTTCAAACCCTTTATCTTTTAAAAAACGTTCAAATCCTTTGATTCGTTTGCGGAGCTTCGGATCAAACCGCCACAAATGAAATAGAAAGGGAAACCGTTCCATGATGGCGGGAGTATCTCCCCCTATAGGCTCAGATCTTTGATATACATAGCCATGAAGTACAATATAAGCATTCTTTTTTGAAGGAATGGACCATTCCTCATAAGCACGCTCGGACCCTATTCCAATGGGCTCTAGTCCATAAGAGACGAAAAGTGGGAGTACGGGTCTCGGCCAATGAATAGTATCACGCATCCAGAAACCATCTGCTTGCCAAATAGTCATAAAATCACCCTCCTGGTTTTATGATCGCACCTGATAAATAAGTGTTTATAGCTGGCAGGAGTACTGATATAAGCTGTCCCTGACTGCCTGAATGGTACCACCTCGCCATGTGGATCATATATAAGCCATCTATGTCGTTCGCTAAATCCTCAGGACTTCGGTCGATAGTTACTGCTCCAGTCTTCTGCCCGCGGAAAAACGCTTCAGTTATCATCTTCCTGAATAGAGACACTTTGTAACCCTGAGGAGTCGCTCCACGCTTCACTTTTTCCATCATCGCAACCCAAACGAGTTCGGGGCGACATTGAGTCCATTCCGTTGTAAAATTTAAAATGGCTCTTATTTGGTTCTCAGTATTAGTAATTGTTTCAAAAAACTCATAGGCCTTCTCTGTGTTTGCACTTTCAGTTTGATAGATCAATTCTAGTGCTAAATCTTCTTTAGTCTGGAAATAATTATAGAAAGTTCCCCTAGCTATTCCAGCCGTCGTCGTGATTTCCTCTATCGTAGTTTCAATGTAACCTTTAGTTTCAAAGAGTCCCTCACCTGCTCGAAGAATTGCTGACTTCACTTCCGCTTTTTGTTTATCTCTCAACTTTACCAAGTCTTCACCACCTTGTAGTTCTAAATATGATTTGCATAGATTTATGAGTTCGCAATTTAATGTACTCTATATATATAATGACAAAGTTCATTATATATATAATGACTTAACTTTGTCAAAGCAACTTTGCATATGCAGTATGGATTGTATAGATAACTGAAAAAGCCCCTATCCTTCGGGGCTTAACCTGGTGAATTAAATAAATATTCTTTTCTCTCTTTAAATACTACGCATTACTTCTTTTGTTGAGGATGGTAGTGCTGAAAGGACACACCGTATAGTAATCGTTGAGAGCACAATAATCCCACCTACTATGGCTAATAGTCCAGGAGCTTCTCCTAACATCAAAAATACCCAGACTGGGTTCAAGAGAGGTTCAATAACTGGTATCAGGATTGCTTCCAATGCTGTTAAATGCTTAATCGCCCGTGCAAACAAAATATAAGGTATCCCAAGTTGAACGATCCCCAGGATAACCAAGTATAGCCAACCGGTTGCATCAGGAACGGATTGTGTCAAAAAAGGGATCCCGATTACAGCAGTGAGAATATTCCCTAATAAAATTGATTCTAAGGGAGAGCCATCCTTTTGCATTCGCATGAAAATGATAAAAAATGCAAAGGTTACACCGCTCGCAGCGGCAATTCCATTTCCTAGAATGCTCTTGGTACTTAGATTATCTAAGAAAAATAAGACCATCCCACCCATAACTAGGGAAATAGTTATCCAGTCCATTAACTTTGTCTTTTCTTTTAAGAGCCACGCGCTTAATAAGGCAACATAGATTGGGGCGGTAAATTGAAGCAGAATTGCGTTTGCAGCAGTCGTTGTTTTGGTCGCTGTAACAAACAAAATTGAAGTAGCGGCATAGGCCAAGGCAGCTCCGATTTGTGCAAAAGACCATGTTAACTTTGGTTTTTTTAGAACTAGCAGTAATAAAACCACCGCAATGGCACTTCTTGAACCTGCAATAGCGAGGGGATTTGAATTTACAGACTTTATGAGTAAACCTCCTAGACTCCACATAGTCGATGTAATTGCTAGTAATAGGATTGCTCGAGGTCTTTCTCTCGAAATCTTCAAACTATTTGTGTCAATCATATTAGACCTCCCTCGCTAAGGTGTGCTCAAATTCACGCTTCAATGACGATCAAAAGGGATAAGATAAAACCCAAAAGGGGTTTATCCTATCCCTTTTACATTAAGTGGTTCATCCAGAGTACCTGCATCTATTCTACTCGAACTGCTGTACCCGAGGCACTGACCATTAACATACTGCCACTTTGTCCTACCACTTCATAATCCAAATCAATACCCACCACAGCATTAGCACCTAATCGTGCCGCACGTTCCTCTAATTCATGAAAGGCAATTTGACGAGCCTCCTGTAACTTTTCTTCATAAGCACCAGAACGTCCACCAATAACATCGGTAATGCTAGCAAATAGATCCCTCATGATATTGGCGCCCATGATGGCTTCCCCAGTAATAACGCCCAAATACGAAGTGATTTTATGGCCATCTATTGATGGTGTTGTTGTCAAAATCATTATCTAACCCTCCTAGTGTCTTAATCTAGAATCCACTTACGATTATAAATGATATTTCATGGATTCACAATAAGTGGTAATACCCAATACACAGAAAAACAAAAGTTTGCTAACTCTATTTTTAAAGCAAACTTTTGTTTCAAAGCTTCACTACGTCAAGTGATTCCTAGTGTACTAGAAAAGGTTTAACGTCTTCAAGTGCTTTTTTTAAGCCTTCAATGGCTTGTTCATTCATTCTTCCAGAGCTACGCATCCTTTGGAGAAGTTCTTCAGGGGTAATACCCTGGGTCTTCATAGTTGATATGATCTCTTTTTCATCTTTGGTTAAATCTTTCCACTCTCGCACGGCAAACACCTCCGCTATTACTCAAAACAGTTTCTTGTTTCGTGTATAGCTTTTGAATTGTAGTGAAATATTATTCTGCTTTCCAAGCCTTATATTTTTTTCTGAGATATATCGCTACGAATACTAGCACACTCAATACCAATAGGAAAGGGAGCATCGCCACAATTGACACTACGAGATTTTGTGATGTTTCTATAATTGTTTCGTTGAATCAGTGAAGCCAAAGACCTAAAGTCTGATGTTCAACTTAGTTGAACGAGTTCCCTTCTATGGTATAACATGAGCATCGCGATTTTTGTCAAACTTGGCCGTAGAAGATATGTATTTATTAGTTTATTTTGTCGAACAAAGTAATAAATGATGAATATGATTGGTGCTTCTAATGTAAACACAAATACTCTGAGCGTCGGGGCAGCTCTAGAGGGCGGAATTGACTGGGTTCTCAAACACAACCCTGGGGTAGGAATCGTGGAACGGACACCAAATATTACGGTATTTGAATGTGACGATGGGTATTTAAATGATATTAGAGGCAGGCATGTGCAAAAAGAGCATGTTTGGCAAGCCATCACCACATCCACGAGTGGACAGGTTCCTGAGGGCAACGTCGGAGCAGGGGTAGGCATGAGCAGCTTTTCCTACAAATCCGGGGTAGGCACCTCTTCCCGTATTGTCAAGAACAGCCTTGGAACCTGGACTATAGGAGTATTAATGGTCTGCAATTTTGGTGAACGAGAGGATTTGATAATAAAGGGCATCCCCTTTGGCCGTATGTTTCCTATCAACGCAGCGCCGTCGAACCGCAACTCAAATATTACCATTATTGCCACCGATGCCCCCTTGAGCTATCCCCAGTTAAAACGCCTTGCTAAAAGGCCTTCGCTAGGTTTAAGCAGAGTGGGAAGTATTAGCCGCTGGGGGAGCGGAGATATTGATATGGCCTTTTCCAACTATCTTTGGATCCATCCCCATTCTAAGCCTCAGATAATTGATAGTGCAAAGTTTCTGGACCCCTTTATCGAGGCAGTGGTTGAGGCTTCCGAGGAGGCCTGCCTAAACGCTTTGTTACAGGCCGAGACGATGGTTGGGGTGGATTATCACGTTAGGGAAAAACTCCCCATAGAGCAGATTTTCACTTATCTAAGAAATACTAAACGCCTATAATATAATATTATATTTTATTGGGAGTGGACTCGTTTCAACTAAAGAGACTTTCCTATTCAAATTCATCAGGTTTTCTAGTTTGAATCGTTTCTTTAATCACTTCGCTTTGCAAATCGATAATTTCGCCATAGATGTATGGTTTCGTTTTAAATTCCCTAGTTCTCTTTTTCATTAAGAAATGACGGTAAATTCCTACTAAACTCACAACTGCTGCTGCTACTAAAATAAACCCGAAGGAAAATATTATAGTAGAAACGATGATTATTAGAATAGCTAGGGACCATAGAATTTGATAAAGTTTTTGCATTACAAAATCCTCCTTACCCAGCGAATTGACAGGCATCGTTATCCCGACAATAGTATTATACCAGAAGGAAGGTTGAAAACAGTAATTTGTGATTAGTATTAGTCTAGATTTCTAAGAAGAGCTCTGTTAAAATAAGAGGAAAATTTAGTAATTCTACTCAGAGATGAAAGATTAGAGAGTATTGAGGAATAAGAGGTTTTTATGAAACGAAAAGTAACTAATCTCATAATATTAATCCTGTTTCAATTATTAACCGGATGCACAACCACCCCTAGCATTTTGTCTCCTTCAGCTCAAGTTGACGGAAAAGAAGCCGTGCAGAAAACCATAGTCGCACCGGAACAAAAAATTCCGCACATAGAAACAATTATTCTTACTGCAACTGGTGACAATTTAATGCACAACACCCAGTATTGGGGTGCACAACAAAACGATGGTTCCTACAACTTTAATTCCTTCTTCACACCTGTGGAACACTTGATTAAGGCCGGTGACTATGCGTCGACTAATTTCGAAGCACCTATGGCTGGACCTGAAGCTGGGTATTCGAGTTACCCCTTATTTAATAGTCCAGATGCCATAGCGGATGCGTTTAAAAACAGCGGTTTTGATTTAGTAGTAACGGCTAATAACCATATCTTAGATCAAGGGTACAAGGGAGCGCTACGAACCTTAGAAGTCCTGAAGAAAGCTTCATTAGATACAACCGGTTGCTTTTCAAGCCCTGAAGCCCAAAATACCCCATTTATTAAAACTATTCGGGGCATTAAAGTTGGATATATAGCCTATACATACGGCGTCAACGGTATTCCACTTCCTAAGAACGCTCCATATCTAGTGAATATCCTGAATCCTGACAAGGTCATTGCCGACATCTCCAGTCTCAGACCTGAAGTAGATATTCTAATCTTAGTCTTACATTGGGGGGAAGAGTATAGCCAACATCCTACTATTCAACAAAAAGACCTCGCCAGGAAATTCTTAGAAGCTGGCGCAGATGCAATTTTAGGAAGCCATCCTCATGTCCTCAACCCATTGGAAGTTATCAATATTAATGACAAAAAGAAATTTGTAATCTATTCCATGGGCAACTTCATAAGTGCCCAAAATGGCATGGAAAGAAACAGCGGGATTGTGTTAAATCTTGAGTTCGAAAAAGACTTTGATGCAAATAATACAATCTTGACGCAAGTTTCTTATGTGCCTACTTACTCTCATCCCTATCGAAGTAACGGCAGACTTCAATACAGAGTTGTGCCTGTCTTGGATACAATTCAACAAATCAAAGCCGGGACCGAGCCGTTTCTCACAACACAAGACCTAGATGTATTGGAAAAGGTCTTAGAGCAGACTAGAAATCTATTAGGTAAAGATATCATCCAGTTATCAACACATTCAAACAGTTAATAACCTAAACCAAACACGTTCACTAGCTATTAGCTGAACGTGTTTGGTTGTTTAGGGAGACTTACTCATCCTCCTGATAAGGGTCATCCGTACTTATAAGTAGTTTCAGAAAGATAGTAAACCCTATTGCTCAAAAGTAGTATTAATACTATAATAATATAGCCCCCTAACCCCCCCGATGTATAACATGAAATAATTTAATGAATGGAGCTTTAATAAATGAAAAAAGTTTGGATTCAATACTCGTATCTGTTTACGATCCTTTTTTTTTGCTTGGGCTTTTTTAACATTGTCTTTGCTTGGATCGGTTTCTTCTGTCTCATTATGCCGTTTGTTTTCGTAATAAAGGATAATAAACGAACTTGGTGTCAAAGCTATTGTCCCCGCTCAAATCTCTTTAACCGACTGTTTAATAATATTCCATCCAAACGAACTGCCCCAAAATGGTTAATAAACGGAAGAGGAAAGCGAATTATGCTGACCTACTTTTCTATTAACTTCTTCATGATATGTCTTTCCACTTTAATGGTATTTCTCGATAATAGAGACCCTATTGAAAAAGTAAGATTTTTAATGGCGTTTCAACTTCCTTGGACAATGCCTAATCTTCTTAATATTGGAATCATGCCTGATTGGGTAGTACATTTAGGATTTAGAGTTTATTCTATGATGTTTACAACAACGATTATTGGCCTTGTAATCGGTTACTTTTACCGACCAAGAACCTGGTGCGTTATATGTCCAATGGGTACTTTATCTAGTCTTGCTTTACGAAAGCAAAATACTATGGTTCCTGAAAACATCGAGACAAATTCCGTAACACCTTAAGCAAGGCGGATTTAAATGAAGTTTATCTAAGAGGTGTTTCCTGCTATAATAGTTTGGGAAATCAAATATTAGTGGAGGTTTGATGTTATGTTAATAATTTTGAGTCAACTTAAAGGCGAAGACACTTGGGAAGAAATCACCCTAGCTGAGTGCTTAGAAAAAACTGAGGGTGCAGGGTTTTGGGCGAAAGGAACCGTAGAAAAATTGTTAAATAAAGGTTTAGTCGTGGATACACCTTGGTCAAGTTTTAAGAAGAAAGAAGAACAGATCTGAGTCTGGGTGTGATGATCTCACCAAGGTTCCTTAAGCTCAGAGCGTTACAGGCCTTCAAACGCCTGTAGGTGGAAATGATCGTTCGTCAGTTTACTACTTTTATATGCGTCTATAGGAGTAAGGATAATATACAAGAATAATGGCAGAGAATTAAGGAGGGTTTCTTAGATATGAAGAAAGTTTGGTACTCCCTTGCCCTGCTCTCGTTATTCACACTTGTAATCTCATTGTCTAGCGTGAATAGAGCCGAAAGCCAAAAGTCAACTCCAGTGGAAGGCTTACCTACAGTGGGTACGGTTGAAAAGTTACGCAGTATTTTAGCGGAGGCTGAAAGGTCCAGACCCCTGGTCACCTTTGGAATGGCAATGGATGGGGCAAACGGAGCAACCATGAGAAATGGGTTAGAAAAGTCTGCCGTTCCAAGTTCTGTCCCTCAAGCATCTACTACTCAAAGTTTTTCAGCCGAAGGAAGCTCAGATCATTCGACTACGAATCTTCAAGTCGACGGAGTTGACGAAGGGGATATCATAAAAAATGATGATCATTATATCTACCAAGTGAACAATCAGGAGCTCATCGTTGCTCAAATATTTCCTTCCGACTCAATGACAGTTTTGAGCCGTATTGCTTTTAAAGAGGGTGAATTTACGCCCCAGGAGCTATATGTCGATGATAAGTACCTTGTGGTGATAGGAAGTGCTTATTATGCAATAAATCCTCCTCCAGGAGATATTCAACCAATTAAACCAGAACCCAGCGCTATTCAACAAAAGCTTCGCGACCAAGCACTGATATATCCACCGATTTACAATAAATTAACGACGAGAGCGATCATCTACGACATAGAGGACAAAACTAATCTGAAAAAGATACGGGAAGTTGAACTTGACGGGAACTACGTTTCTTCGCGCAAGATCGGGTCAAACCTATATTTAATTGCTAATAAATATTTAGATACTTATCATATTATGCAACAAGAATCTGACCCACCACAGCCAAGTTATCGAGATACCGTTAGCAAAGAAGAATTTGTGAAAATTGACTATAACGATATTCATTACTTTCCCAACTTTCTCGAACCAAATTATTTATTAATCGCTGGTCTTGATCTTGACCTAAAAGATAAGGAAATGCAGGTTGAATCGTATCTTGGCTCTTCTCAAACGGTTTATGCTTCCGCATCAAATCTTTATATTGCAGTAACCCAACATCAGCCGATTGAGCAACCTGTTCCAATGCCACAGCCTACACCTGATCCCGCTTCCTCTTCCTCTTCCTCTTCTTTAACACCCCCTGATCAGATTTACCCAAGACCGTATAAAACAACGACAGCTCTCTATAAATTTGGTCTGGATAAGGGTGAAACCACTTATAAAACAAAAGGGGAAGTACCAGGTACTATTCTTAACCAATTTGCTATGGATGAACATAACGGTTTATTTAGGATCGCTACAACAACAGGCGAAATTTGGCGAACGGATAGTTTTACAACTAAAAATAATGTTTATATTATGGATGAAGACCTCCAGTTGTCTGGGAAGATTGAAGATATAGCACCTGGAGAAAAGATCTATTCGGTGCGGTTTATGGGTGATCGTGGCTATATGGTTACTTTTAAAAATGTCGACCCTTTCTTTGTTATAGATCTAAAAGACCCGACTTCACCCCTAATTTTAGGAGCTTTAAAAATTCCGGGCTTCAGTGATTATCTCCACCCCTACGACGAAAATCATATCATTGGATTCGGTAAAGAAACCATAGAGTTAAGTCAAAATGGCGTTACAAATGCTTATTACCAAGGTCTGAAACTTGCTGTCTTTGATGTAACGGATGTTAGCCATCCTGTAGAGATGTTTAAAACGATAGTTGGTGATCGGGGGACAGATTCTGAAGTACTACGCAATCACAAATCTTTACTTTTTAATAAGGAGAAAGGTATTTTGTCGTTCCCAGTTACCCTAATGGAAGTTAATTATCCTGTCAGTAATTCTAAAAGTGGACTCTTAGATTATGGGCAGTTTATGTTCCAGGGAGCTTATGTTTATCAATTTGATCTAATTAAGGGCTTTTCGCTTAGAGGAAAAATAACACATCTTAAGAATTCTGATCTATTAAAGGCTGGGCAGCATTATCAGAACGCATCGAATACGGTCGAACGGATTATTTATATTAAGGACACTCTCTATACTGTTTCCAAAGCCATGATTAAAGCAAATGACCTTGAGTCTCTCGTGGAGAGAAATTCATTAGGTTTAAATCCTTAAGAATGAAGGATTTCTTAATACACAAATCAGGGCTTAGACCTGCTTCAATGCATATCTAGGCCCTGATTTGTTTTCAATATTTGAGTGAACTCGTCCAACTAAAGTTGAACATCGAGACTTCGGGGGAGTCTACCCCCACCGAAGGGAGTACGGTGTACCACTCCCACTTGTAGAAGTGGGAGTCTCACGATTGGATGAAAGTATAGTCAAAAGTCTTCCATTAATAGCCTATAGCTACACTTCGACTCACAAGTCGAACTTGAGGAGGCGCACTCGAAACCGGATATCTCCCCTTCTTGAGGCCTGGCATTGATGATTCTTCTTCGTATAATCTTAATCCTTACAATCTTGCTGACTGTCGAACACATTTCTTGTCTCTCTTCAACCATCATTTCCTCCACAATCTGCCCCCATTACTTTTTAGCGTCGAGTTTTTGTTTAACTTAATTATTGGAACTTAATCATCAAGTTGATGATTAAGCTTTTCCTGCTAGCAGTTTTAACGTCGCATTAATAAAGATCATCATACCATAGTGTAAAGCTTCTTCATCAATCATAAAACAAGGGTGATGATGAGGATAATTATATCCTTTCTCTTTGTTCCCTCCACCTAAGAAGAAAAATGCACCTGGAGCTTTTTGTAGATAGGCGGAAAAATCCTCTGCGCCCATACTGGGTCGTACAAACTCAATTGCTGAAGCACCCATCACATCACGTACGGTCTCTTCTAAAACTCGAACGATACGCTCGTCATTAATCACTTGTCTGTAACCTAGAACTATTTTCAGATCATATTCTGCTCCATGTGCAGAGGTAATGCCTTTGATAATTCGTTCGAGCAAAAGCGGAACTTCTTGACGTAGTTTAGGATCTAAGGTGCGGATCGTGCCATCTATTTGTACGTTGTTCGGAAGAATGTTATTAGTTGTGCCACCGTCAAATCGACACACAGAGATCACTACATGATCTAAAGGATCAATGCTTCTCGAAACGATATGTTGCAAGTTAACCACGACTTCAGCACCTATTAAAATCGCATCAATCGTTTGATGGGGCATTGCCCCGTGTCCACCTCTCCCCTTAATCGTGAGATAAAACGAGTCGGGCGATGCCATCATTGGACCATGAGTTAGGCCAATCTTACCAACTTCTAAAGGTGTCCATACATGTCCACCAAGTATAGTGTCTACGCCTTCCATTACTCCGGCTTCAACAAGTTCTTCTGCCCCTCCAGGCGGGAATAATTCCTCAGCATGCTGAAAGATGAAGCGTAGTTCTCCTGTAATATCTTCTTGCAGACTACTGAAAATCTTTGCTACTCCCAATAGAATGGCAATATGAGCATCGTGCCCGCAGGCATGCATCACCCCAGGATTTTGGGAAGCATACTCAAACGTTGTTTCCTCTTGAATTGGCAAAGCGTCCATATCAGCTCTAAGGGCAATCACTTTACCTGGTTTCTTTCCAATCATTCGTGCCATCACGCTCGTTTTTGTAGGCCGGGTTACCTCTAAATTTCCAAAGGTCAAGAGTGTATTATAGACAAACTGAGAGGTTTCTCCCTCCTGATATGATAATTCCGGATTCTGGTGTAGAAGATGCCTCCAGGTAATTACTTGATCCTTTATAGAATCTACTTTGAAATTCAAGTTTCCAATCATGTATAGGACTCCTTTTTTAGGGATTTATTGTAACGATAAAGAACTTTGGATTTTATTCTAATGGATAAGTCTACCAAAGAAAAGGCCACTCCATGAGTGGCCTTAAAATCTAAATGAATCCCGCAAAGTTCCTCAAGAATTAATGGATATAAGGTACTAGATTAATCTTAAAACTAAGCATTACCGAACAGTCATATACCGGAGTGAAAAAGGTTTTTTGACCTCCTAGACTAAGATAATAAACCATCAAAAGCAACTTCAGCTAAGGTAACTAATCTGGACAAATCCTCCACTAGTTCTAATGACAACCAACTGGGGTCAATCTGAAAACAGCCCATTCAAATTAATGAGAAGGGTTATGGTGCAAATCACCTGAAATACTGAACTCAATTTCCCAGCTTAATAAACCGACCACCGCTAAGGAAGACTTAACTCAGATAGATTGATTGTGAGGAACCTTGCGGGAAATCTTTCTTTCTTACGACAAAAAACCACCCTCTAGGTGGTTCCAATTCTTCGGAAATTCAGCATTGGCTCATCTGATTGCAATGCCTAAACCTTCGAAGTAATCGAAACTTTACCTAGCACGCGACCAACAAGTTTTTGATAACTGAATCTTTCATGTTTTAGTGGTTCTACCTTTATTATAGCTAAGATTTGACCATTGTCAAGGCCTTTGCAGTGACTTATCAAGTATGATAGGAAACTCTATGGATAGGAAATGTGCTTCCACCCTGTGGCATAATATTGACCGATTCCGGTTGATGACCTAGAATTTGACTAGCTAGCTGTAAGGCCTCTGCTGGGGAATGGGCAGGAATCATCTTTACACTTTTCACGACTTCGTCCGATAGTGAACTGATAAGTATTACCGGTGTTCTTCTGCAGATACTCGCCGCCCTCAGGCTTATAAATCCTGGCATTACAAAGTCAACATGAAGTATTGCATTCATATCCTCAACCTCGCCATGTTTGAAAAAATCATGAAATGCTTCAGAGCCTATGCCATCTGAGCATTCACTAAGCAAGATAATCACTCCACCCTCTCGAACAGCATATGAAGAATTATCTAGAGCCTTAATCGCCTGGTAAAGCTGAATGTCTTTAGGATAACCACCGCTGGATACGATAACAAGTTCGGCTTTTTCTTCAATATTAATTCCGAAGATTTCTTCGATAATCTTACAACCTGCTAAATGGGCCTCGTGCAATTCTCCTGCTGCGAGATAGACAAATTCCTTCTTTTCGTTGACAACGACATTCAGGATAAAATCCACACCAATGATTCGAGTAATTTCTAACAAATCCTCTGCAACTGGATTCCCCACCATTTTCCCTGTCTCAATGTTAAGATTAACTCCCGAAAGTCCACCTCCTTTAAGCGCTAATGCATGGTTTTTTTGGATTGTCTCATAACCACAAACCCCAGGAGCAATTGATTTACGGCCACCACCAAACCCTGCCAACATGTGATAAGCAATCCCTCCGGTAAGAATCACTTTATCTGCTTCCCATACCCGGCGATTTACTCTAATGGGTGTGCCCTGCGAGGATTCGCCTAGATTCACCAAATCTGTCGCATGACACTCATGATCAAAAATTGGAACTCTCGCTAAGACCTTATCACCACAAATTGCCGTATGTTCAGCTAAAGTCTGCAGTCTATGGTCCCCCGTCGATGTGACAATTGATATGTCTTTATCTGGTACTCCGGCCTCATTTAAAACATCCAGCAAGACTGGTAAAAGAACATCGGTCTGAACCCAAAGTCGAGTAACGTCACTCACAACGATAACTACTTTGTCTCCTGCATTTACCACTTCATTTAAAGGGAAAGTTCCAATTGGATTAGCCACTGCTTGACGAATAGCTCGTTCGACATCAACAATTGGCTGACTATCCTTTGCTATAATTTTCGTAACTTTCATAGAGTAAGGTAGCTCAAAGGGCAATGTTACTCTCCCGTAGGGTAGTTCAAAACGATTCATCCTTAATTCTCCTTGCTATTCATCCAATTGGGAGACTCCCCTTTCTACGAGTGGGAGTGGTCCTCGTATTCCGCTTCGGTGAGTTCACTAAATAAAATTACCTCCGTCGACCACTATAGTTTGCCCCGTGACAAACCCCGCATGAGCAATTAATGAAAATACAACTTCAGCAATATCTTCTGGTCCTGCAACTCTACCGAGTGGGGTACCAGCAGCGAGCCGCGCGATATGGTCCTCCTTCCCTTCCACCCAACGAGTTTGGACAATTCCCGGTGCAACTCCATTAACCCTTACCTCCGGGGCAAGAACTCTGGCTAACGATTTTGTGACACTTATACCTGCTGCCTTTGATGCAGCATACGCGATAGAACTGCCTAATCCAGTCAAGCCCGCGATTGAAGTAAGGTTAACTATGCACCCTTTAGTTTTCTTCAGTTCAGAGGCCGCAGCCCTGCAACAAAAGAACATACCCTTAACATTAACACCCATAATATCGTCCCAATACTCCTCTTTCATTCCCTCTAGATCGGCATGCTCTACGTAATGAGTCATTCCAGCGTTATTAATTAAGATATCAAGTTTTCCATAATCAGCTACTACCTGATTGACCATCAATCGAACCTCTGCATCCTTTGATACATCTGCTTTATAGGTCAAACAGCGAACGCCTAAATGCTCGATCTCATGACATGTATTTAAAGCATCTTCTTCCGAACGAGAATAGTTAATAGCGATATGAGCACCTGATCGAGCTAATATTAAGGCGATTGCTCGTCCTATCCCAGTCCCTCCGCCAGTAATCAGTGCGATTTTCCCTTGCATTACCCAAATTCCTCCTTGGTTTTCCCTTACTTAGTCATTATTTTTTCTAGTATAACTCACACTAGTCTCAACGACAAGAATTGTAGGGTGATTACTAAATGTTTCTTCGAGCACTAAAAGGAACACTTACGGCTCAACTGGTGTCTACCTCAGAAGAATATTTATTTCCCAATATTAGCGCCCTGCGTGAATTGAAACTTGATCAGAAGTATTTACTTTAATAAAAATCGGGACTAGTCTGGGGTCAAATTGGATCCCACTATTTTTGGTCAATTCTTCGAAGGCTTGTTTTTGACTCAAGGCTTTCCGATAAGGACGATCGCTTGTCATGGCATCATAAGCATCAGCAATGGCCAAAATACGACACTCCAAAGGAATGCTCTCTGCTTTTAGTCCTAAGGGATAGCCCCCTCCGTTCCACCACTCATGGTGTTGCAAAATGTAATCAGCAATCGTTTGAAGGTCAGGAGCGGATTGAGCAATCCGATGACCGATCTCACTATGTCGTTTCATTTCCTGGAACTCATCATCCGTTAAACGTCCAGGTTTAAAGAGTATACGATCAGGAATTCCTACTTTTCCGATGTCATGAAATTGAGCCAAAAGTCGTAAATTGGCAAGGTTCCGATCCGATAGGCCAAGGACTACCCCAAGAGAAATCACAATGTCTTGTAATCTTTCTGCATGCCCTTCCGTGATAAAATCTCTGGCCTCTAGTGTTTTCATAAGGGCTTGCACGATGGAGCTACGACTACTTTTACTGCGATGCAGTTTTTCTTGGTACATGTTATTATCCGCTTCTTTAAAAACATAGCGAATATCTTCCGTAGTTTTCCCGCTCACAGCAAAGCCCACAGATAAGCTAAGAGGAAACTCTTCATTTTCTAAGTTGTACTTCTCGACTGCCTTTCGGATCCTATGACAGGCTTGCTCTACTGAGGATAATTCGCTTTTTGGTAAAATAATTGCAAACTCATCGCCACCAATCCTACACACCTTGTCCTCTTCGCGAAAACACTTTTTGATTATACTAGAGGTTAGCCAGAGTAATTTATCACCGGTACTGTGTCCAAGAGTATCATTGACTAGTTTTAACCCATCGACATCACATACAATCATTCCTACTGGAGCGTAACACTCCTCATCAAGAAGACGCATTTCTTCTTCAAAAAAGGTGCGATTATAAAGGCCTGTTAAGGAATCGTGGAAACTCATATGTTGTAGCCTTTCTTCGAATTGCTTGCGTTCTGTAATATCTTCTCCTATACTAGCCACACCTGAGACCTTACCCTCAGAGTCAAACAAGAGGGTGAGGCTCCAATTAACAAATAGTATTTGTCCGTTTTTAGTAAGAATGGGATCGTAATCATGATTAATAATTGTTTTGTTATTTATCAACTTTCTAAACCATTTCATTGTGCTCGCCCTTATTTTATCAGGAATAAAAATTTCAAAATAACTTTGACCTAGCACTTCTTCTTTCTTGTAGCCAGTTAACCGCAAGGCAAAGTCATTAATAAATATTACGCGACCGTCTTTATCCATAATTCCAGTAATTAATTTAACATTCTCAAGTAACGAACGAAATCGGCGCTCTGATTCTCTCAGTAATCTTTCTTTTGATTGTAGTTTTTCGTAGTTGAACCTAAGTTCTTCCTCTGATGCCCCAAGTTCTTCGTAGCTTCTCTCCAAGTCTACCTGAATCATAGTTCTCTCAATTATTTCGTCCTTGAGGTTGGATTTCGAGCTTTCCAGTTCTGCAAAGTTTTCCTGTAGGGCAGTCACCATCTTCCGAAAGTTAATTGCTAAAGATTCCACTTCGATTACTGGGCTATAAAGTTGATAATGATCTACTCTTTTATGTAAATTGTCATTAAGTTCCGAGGAGAACTTTTCAAGATCTGTAAGGGGGTTAACTAGCCATCGATTTAATACGAACGCTAAAATAATGCCAAATAATACTGTCATCACAATAAAGTAAATGGGCAAGAAACGAAGTTGATTTGCTACATAGGTTTCAGGAACCATAACTCCCAGAGCCCATTCAACGCTTGGCACAGGAGCATAAGCCAGATATTTGACTTCATTCTGAATAGAATACTTGGTGAATCCGGTTTTTCCTTGAACCATGTTCTGGATAGCTTCTCTATAATTTTTCGAAACATTATTATCCTTCAGAACATTGTACGTCATGATATAGCTTTCTTCCGGGTGGGTAATAATTAGGCCGTCTTCTTGAACTACAAAAGCATGTCCGATTTCTCCAACACTTTCTGATGTTACAATTTGTACTAGTTCAGTGAGGCTAACAGTACCGCCAAGGATTCCTATGACTTGGCTTCCTTTCATAATCGGTGCAGCAACAGCAATAATTTGGTTGCCACTTCCCCTGGAAATTAGGGGGTCTGACACCACGGTTTTGCCTGAAGACATAACCCTTTTAAAGTAGTCACGGTCAGCAATACTTCCTGTCTTACCCGAATTTAAGATGAAATTCCCTTGACTATCCGCTATAAAAAATTCCTCATATTCTGGATTACGTTGAGCTTCTTTGTTCATATACGAAACAATGTCCGTCCGATCACCGCTTTCAGCAAGTGGGGTACATGCCATAGCTTCTACTTCTTTTTTATGAGCGTTTAACCACATCCCGACCTCAGAACTTGAAGAAACTGTTAACGAGGAGATATGCATTTCAAAATTACCTGTTAAAAGTTCTTTCGTCTTATTAAAGCTAAAAAAAGATAATCCCCCTAGGCCAAATATCAGAGCCAAAATAATTAGTAAAGTGACATTTATCTTGAAATGTTTCATTTTATCCTCCAATGTTTGTGAACTGGTCCAACACTATATTATGTTCTCTTTATTATTCTAAAAACCTCCAAATATTTTATATCATTAGCAAATTTTTAATATTCTAAATTTATAATGATCTTTAATTAATTTTTATGCCGTTAAATAAACTTAACGGTCTTATCTAGTGAGCTTGTCCAACTAAAGTTGAACATCTAGACTCAGGTGGGAGTCTACCCCCACCGGAGCGGAGTACTTGTACCACTCCCACTTGAAGTGGGAGTCTCATGATTGGATTAAATTTAGCCAAAAACAGAAGTTTGTCCATGTTGTATGATAAAGTATTAAACGGAAGCAAAATTCATTATCTCAGGAGGTAATTATGACAGAACAATTACAAATCGGACTAATTATTCTTGTCCTCATAGCTATCATGCTACTTGTTATCTTATTAATCCGTTCCTCACATACTCCGTTTATTCGCTTCGAGAGTCGGTTCGTTTCTTTAGAGAAGTGTTTTGATCGAAACGAACGATTTGTTAATGGTGAAATCTCCAAGAACCGGGAGGAAGCTAATTCCAACGCCAGACAAGTACGAGAAGAGCTTCAACAGTCTGTCCATTCCTTTAACGAGTCTATTCTAGCGCGTATGGCAGAAATCGCTAACCTACAACGAAACCAATTAGATATTTTTTCCAATCAATTAGGGTCCCTTACCAAAACAAATGATCAGAAATTAGAACAGTTACGCAAAACTGTGGAGGAACGACTCTTGCTCATTCAACAAGATAATGGGCAAAGACTTGATCAAATGCGTGCCACTGTCGACGAAAAACTAAGCGTTACTCTTGAGCAACGCTTAGGAGAATCCTTTAAGTTGGTCAGCGAACGTTTAGAAGCGGTACACAAAGGGCTTGGGGAAATGCAAACCCTGGCATCCGGCGTGGGTGATTTAAAGAAAGTCCTAACAAATGTTAAAACCCGAGGAATTTGGGGGGAAATTCAACTGGGAAATCTCTTAGAGCAAATCCTAACCCCCGAGCAATATGCCACAAATGTTGTAACCAAGGCAGGCAGCAACGATCGCGTTGAATTTGCGATCAAGCTCCCAGCCCGGGACGGTCATGACAGTGTCATTTGGCTCCCCATCGATGCGAAATTCCCCATTGAGGATTATGAACGCCTCATCGAAGCGCAGGATCAAGCCAACCTCCCACGCATAGAAGAGCTTGGTAAATCGCTAGAAAACTGTATCAAGTTAGAGGGTAAAACGATTCGTGACAAATACATCGATCCTCCCAACACAACGGATTTTGGTATATTATTCTTACCAGTCGAAGGCTTGTATGCAGAGGTGTTGCGCCGTCCCGGCCTTTGTGAACTCCTCCAACGGGAGTACAAGGTTGTCATCACTGGTCCAACGACACTGGCGGCTTTACTAAACAGTCTACAGATGGGCTTTAGAACTCTAGCCATTGAGAAGCGCTCCAGCGAAGTATGGACCTTACTTAGTGCCGTAAAAACAGAATTTGGTAAGTTCGTTGAAGTTCTTGAAAAAACTCAGAAGAAACTTCAAGAAGCAAGTAACACTATAGAAACTGCAACGAGAAAATCTCGAACCATCGCACGAAAGCTTAAAGACGTGCAGACACTCCCGGCCACAGAAGCCGAATTACTACTGGAACAGGAGACGGAGCACGAAGATAATGCATGCTAGAACGATTAGGGACAATAAAGCGGCTGAAAATCATCCCTTAGCTGGGAAGAACTTTCAGCCGCTTTTGTGCTTAATGATATAGCTAGTAGCGAATAGACTAACACATTTATGGCAACTAAAACACCTAGCCCCAGTGTCAACGGCACGAACAAGAAATGATAAGAAGTAATCGCCGCAAATTGTATTCTAGATAATATTAGTTCATCCATTTACTGTACATTCTCCTCTCTTTTCTCTTACTGTTTACCTCTCTTAGATATGCAATAGCTTATAAGAATACCTTTAATTATTTTATATTATACTAATTATTAATTAGATCGCCAATATGCAGTTTACTCTTATAATACCACTTCAATGACTTTGTTAGTGTCCCTTTGCTATTGAGTAAAATATTAAACGCCCCAGCTAATACTATTTTGCTGGGGCATACGTATAAATTTCATGCGATGTTCCTGTAATCTCGACATCTCCCTATCCGACTTATTGATCTTACTCGCAAAAATCCGCCCAGTTGGCAGGATAGGTTGCATAAAACACCTTGCAAAAGGTTGGAGAAGAAAAGACTACCTTGCTTCCCTTCGGAATATAAACCACATCCCCTGCTACA
>CAKMJS010000003.1 GCA_927405585.1 uncultured Desulfosporosinus sp. | reverse complement strand
ATAGGTAGCATCAGCTGTGGCCGCACCTATTCCTGATAAGAAGCCAGATAATCTCCCCTCTGTCAATGTCCGCCTTATACATAGAACTCCAATCGGGCCAACTGGCGCAGCAATTGAAAAGCCGATAATTATACCCTTAATGAGAATGCGGTAAGGACGCTTCGTGAATGCCCAGAACGTTATAACATTTCGCATGCAAGAATGGATTGAGGATGTGGATTTAGCTTTCTTAATTAAGGGTATAATTCTTCGACATAAGGAGTAAATGTTCCCACTACCATTTCTACCTCTTCTTCTTCTTTAGCGCCTACTACAACTAATGAAATAAAATATCCTTCCATTGGATAAAGGGTACATAAGGCCTTGCCGCTCTTTTGATACTTTACATTCCATCCTCGCTGCCCAGCACACTTACTATATGTCATTTTTGGTTGCACTTGGTACGCTTTTTCAATATATGAGAGTAGTTCCGACCAGATCGGTTCTCCCTCTCCAATATACTTCTTAATGTCTTCAAAAGACGGCGCTTCATTTACTTTGAATAACTCACTCCATCCCATATATTTTACCTCCATCATTAGCCACACGATGTGGCGACTTCTTGCGCGCGATTTTATATAACGTTCTGGGAATTCCCGAAGTCTGGTTACTACTTTCATATTCTCTCAGATTTAGGGAATTCACTGTTATGTGACGTTTCCTGCCCCCAGATTCAGAACGCGCCACGGACGGCGCGTCCTCGAATAATCAAATCTATAAATCTAACCGCATTATCCATGAATCATCCAAAATTCCTGTCTTTTTGAATCCCATTCTTAGATATAATCGGGCAGCATTGTTTCTATAATCAACACTTAATGAGATTGATTGATACCCATCTGATATCGCTTTATCTATGAGCTTATTTAATAATTCTCCGCCTATACCTTTTCCCCGTTCTTCTTCTATTACCGCAATACATAATTCCGGAATATCATCACTTATATACCCATAACCTTTATTACTGTCATCAAATAATCTCAGCCAGGCAGCCCCTACTAATTGATTACTCTCACTTTCAGCGACAAAACCTATATCAGAGCTCCGTAAGCCGAACTCATCAAGGTATTTAGAAATAATTGGTATCTTTAATAATACTTCTCTACCGGGATTAACTTCTCCTTCCGGAATATATACCATTTCATATAACATGTCCCATAAGAATGGGTTGTCCGATTGTTTTGTAGGTCTAATCATAACCATAATTATCACTTCTTCTTATAAAATAGTCCTGGGAAAACCACACACATTTTTATTCCAGAGTATTAGGCTTAAACACTATAGAGCTCTATTTGATGAATCTAACTCTTTGGTTTTACTCTTACTGCTATCAGGCTCTTTATATCTTTAAGCACTGATTCATCAGTTACCTTTATCATAAGCCAACGGCCTCCACAAGAAAAAGGCGTTTTACGGTATAATTCTTCGACATAAGGAGTAAATGTTCCCGATACCATTTCTACCTCTTCTTCTTCTTTAGCGCCTACTACAACTAATGAAATAAAATATCCTTCCATTGGATAAAGGGTACATAAGGACTTGCCGCTCTTTTGATACTTTACATTCCATCCTCGCTGCCCAGCACACATACTATATGTCATTTTTGGTTGCACTTTGTACGCTTTTTCAATATATGAGAGTAGTTCCGACCAGATCGGTTCTCCCTTTCCAATATACTTCTTAATATCTTCAAAAGACGGCGCATCATTTACTTTGAATAACTCCCTCCGAAATCAGTTGGAAAAGGTTCGTTTTCGTCAGATCTATAAATAAATCCTGAAAAGTTGTCCAATATTCCTCTGAATGTGAAAAAGAAAACACTAGTTGTACTCCCATCGTTCTGATAAAGCACCTCTCCACCTCCTTTGGAAAGATATGCTTTCTCAGAAGGTAGCACGACTGCACTCATATTTTCTCCATATGTAGGAGTTATTTTGAGCTGACCGGTCTGAATTTGCTCAACAATTTCTACTCGTTTGCTAATGTTAGTTCTGAAATCATAACTTACTGAAAGCTTTGTAAACGGAATGAAGTAAGCACCCAACACTACAAACAGACAGATAGTCAGCGGGATTGCAGCTATAAACTTATTTCTTCTAACCGTTGTAACTAAAAAGATTAATGATAAGACGATTGACGTGGTCAGAACGATGATTACTAAACCCCAAATCACTAACATAAGAATAGATCCTAAAAAAGGAGTAAATATATCCATCAGCGTCCATCTAAAAATGCCAGTGCCTATAATCATTACGCTGGATAGTACGCTAAAATATATCGAACACCAGAATACTGCATTATACGGTTCTTTATTCTCCATAGCTTCCTCCTCAATGGCGGATTGCACATAACGATTCGAGACGCTTGAAAAATCCTATGTTTTGTTCTTCTTTCCCACCGCTATTAAAATTGCTGATAATAAATAACCCAATGAAACAAGAAAATAAAGTTTAAATATACCAGGGGTTTATATGGGCCATGCCCCCAAGGACCAAAGACTTATTCAGCTTAATTATCGAATGCTGGTAGTTGAAAACTACCTTGTATTTTACGTTGTTCTGGATGATGTAGTTGAGATCCGACGAATTTTCCACGGTAAAAGAAAATATGACTTCCTAGATTGACTCCAAAAGACAGATGTCAGATAACGTTCAAGGGTTTGCGACGTCGGGTTATTACATTCATATTCTCTCCGATGTTGCAAACCCTCTGTTAGATGAAGTGCATCGGCCCGTGACGCATACTTGACCCTTTTCATACTGGCTAAGTGTTGGGAATCCCCTGTTATCGGAAGTAGCCTCTTATAATTTAAACTATACAAATTCTTTTGTTCTAGCTAGAGCTTGTGTTAGTTTGGGGCAGAGGAGTATCCCGAAGTCTGCTTACTACGTCCATATTCTCTCAAATTTTGGGAATACGCCTGTTCTACGACGTATCGCGCCCCGTGACTCAGACAGCGCCACGGACGGCGCTGCCTTAAATATCCACTGATAAACCTCAAGTCAAATAATATAAAAAATTTAAACTATCGCTTGAATAATAGAGTTGTACAACCTATCAAATATAACGTCTCACCTTATTCATATATTTTATATACTCTTCTCCGAATTCCCTAATACACCATCTTTCTTCTGAAATAATAATCCAGTGTACTGATATTTGAAAACTTATTAATAACGCAAGTAGTACCCATGAACGAGTCAAAAATACACACCCTAAAAAATAAATGAAGTATGCAACGTACATAGGGTTGCGTGATACTCGATATAACCCATTTATATTTATTCCGTTCATTTTAGGCTTAGCATAATTTATTATAGATACAGCATATAAAATAAGTCCTAAACTATATATTATCAGACCTATGTAAAACCACTCAGATTCAGTTTTGATCTTAAGTATTAATAAATATAGCAAGATAAAGGCGGTTGCAATTTGATAAACCCAGAATGCTACCTTTTCTCTTCCGATTAATGGAGCAAAGAAACTTGCACGTTTAAGTGCTTCTTTGTTTATCACATTTAAAAGACCATACCTAATAAGTATAATTGGTATCACTGTCAAAAACGCATTCATTTTATCCCACTTTCTTGATCTTTGATTTTATAGCTTAAGTTTTTCATCCGCGCCAAGGATGGCGCGGCCTTTGCACGATATGTCGTGAACGGTTCGCGGGTTACCGAAGTCGGGTTACTACATTCATATTCTCTCCGATGTCGCAAACTCTCTGTTAAGTGAAGTTGGTCGCCCCCAGATTCACCTTAAGACTCATTACTTCGCTTACTCTTAGACCTGCCGAATACGTTACCATTAAGATCGCCCGATGCTATACAAGAATTCATTTAGGACAACTTCGTCGTTAGGAGACAAATCCCTTCCAATAAATTGTAATACATTAACACTATTACTGTTTCTTTTTTCTTTCTGTTCATAGTCCATGGATGTCCAAATAAAGAGCTTCAAGGTTAGCGGTAATAACAAGGATGGTAGCGTGTCCCTATAGCCTAGACTCAAACTTATGATTCTTTGAAATTAGTGCACCGCCATGCTCAAACAGGACGTTTATTGATTGATCTCGCTAGGGATGGCAAGTTGCTGTGATAGCGGACAACACAAAAGGCCAGGGATTACTCCCTAGCCTAAATAAAGCACTTTCCTTTTTGACGCGAATTAAATGGTACATATCCAACCCTACTTTTGACAACTCGAGCAATACACCGTTGTCCGCCCAGCGAGACGAACGCGTTCTAACGTTTGTCCACAGACGGTGCAGGGTTTTCCACCTCGTCCGTATACTTGTAAGGCCTGTTCAAAGAAACCCTTCTCTCCATTGGCATCTCGGTAATCTCTAAAGGATGTGCCTTGGGCATCAATTCCTGCTTGAAGGACATTTTGGATGGCTCGATGGAGTTTGGATATCTCCTCCTCGGATAGAGTGTCTACCCCACGTTCGGGTGATATGCCTGCCTGGAAGAGGGATTCATCCACATAAATGTTACCCATGCCTGCTAGGACGTGCTGATCGAGCAGAGCCGCTTTTATAGAGAGTTTTTTCTTTCCAAAACGTTCTTTCAATATTCCGGGTGTAAATTCTGCCTCTAAGGGCTCAGGTCCTAGCTTGCATAGAGAAGATCCGCTAAAGCACAGCGGTGTGGGTATGGCTTGAATACGTCCAAATTTCCGAACATCAGAAAAATGCACTTCACCATGATCTAAGCTTAAGACCACGTGAGTATGCTTTGCAGGTTCTTGTTTTTCCGCGAAATAATTCAAGCGTCCGGTCATTCTCATATGCGCGATTAACGTCAAATCTGAATCCAGTCGGATTAAAAGGTATTTTCCACGGCGGTCTATCGTTTGGATTCGCCGTCCTGTGACTAAGTCTTCAAATGACTGATCTTCCCATCCACAGACAGCGGAGGCCCAAATGAGCTTAACTTTTTCGATTTTTGAATCTGATACGTGTTCGGATAGAGTTGTTCGTATTGTTTCAACCTCTGGGAGTTCCGGCATGTTCGTTCCTCATTCCTTAATCCATCGGCTTAAAAGGCTGCATTTCATACCAATTGGGTCCAACCTTACATTCCACCGTCATCGGAACTGATAACGGATAAGCGTTTTCCATTTTATCTTTCAAGATATGTGCGACACTCTCCAGATCCTCTGGAGCCACTTGAAGTAGCAGCTCATCATGGACTTGGAGCAGCATTGCCGCGCGAAAGGGTTTAATGGCCTCGGCTGCTTTAATCATGGCTAATTTCATGATATCGGCGGCGGTACCTTGTACCGGTGTGTTCATTGCAATCCTCTCTCCGAATTGGCGTTGAACTCGGTTAGCGCTTAGTAACTCCGGAATGCGCCTCAGTCGATTTAAGAGAGTACGAACTTGTCCGTCTTTTTTAGCCTGGGCAACGACTTCTTCCAGATACCGTTTGACTCCGCCATAGCGTTTGAAATATTGCTCAATATAAAACTTCGATTCTTTACGCGGAATTCCTAAATCCCTCGAAAGCCCAAACTCTGTTAACCCGTAAACCAATCCAAAATTGACCGCTTTGGCACTTCGGCGCATGTTCGAGGTCACCGCATCGAGCGAGATACCAAAGACTTCCGCTGCGGTTCGAGTGTGGACATCCTGTCCCAAGGCGAAGGATTCACACAGCAACGGATCTTGAGAGTAATGAGCCAAAATCCGAAGCTCAATTTGAGAATAATCAGCGGATAGTAGCACCCATCCAGGTTCCGTGGGATGAAATGCTTTTCTTAGCAGTCGTCCCTGCTCCAGTCGAATGGGGATATTCTGCAAATTGGGTTCCGTGCTCGACAAACGACCGGTTGTTGCTACAGTCTGTTGAAAGGTGGTATGAATCCGGCCCTCCTTTATTTGAGCGAGCAAACCATTGACATAGGTTGACATCAATTTATTCAACTGCCGATAGTCGAGAATCTTCGCTACGACAGGGTGGGCTAAGCGAAGTTCTTCCAAGGTCTCGGCGTCCGTAGAATAACCCGTCTTGGTCTTTTTAGCCGTTGGCAGTCCTAATTTCTCGAATAGAATGGTTCCCATTTGTTTCGGAGAGTTAATATTAAAGGTTTCCTCTGCTAAAGCGTATATGTCATGCTCTAACTGTTTTAAGGTAAGGCTTATTCCGTCACCCAAGGACGTTAATTGCTCAGAGTCCACGGCGATTCCGTGCTTTTCTACTTGAGCCAGCACCATGCATAGTGGTTCTTCGATGGTATGCAGAAGTTCTGAAAGGCCTAGTGAGTTAATTTCTTCTTCAAACTTAGGGGCAACTTGTGCTAAGGCTGCGGCTTCTTCCCTAACGTTCTCGAATGCCGCTTGATTTGGAACATATTCTTTGACTAAATCGAGGGGAGCAAATTTTGGACGCGAGGATTGGATCAGATAGGACGCCAAACTTAAATCTAAGGCAAGACCCTTTAAGTCTATCCCATCGCTAGCGAGTAATAAGGCCACGGTTTTACTGTCTGCCAACGTTTTAGGGACCTTCTCACTTCCCATTAATTCTAGCCACGCCTTGATAACACCCAACGATGCTTCGTCACGAGTCAGAGTATACGTATTGCCTGAGGTGGCAACTCCCCATTCCAACCAGTGCCCTCCTTGTAAGCCAGTTCCCTCATACCGACAGGCTATGGTGAGTGGTGTGCAGTTGGATTGCCACTGCTCGAACTGAGCAAGCCAGCCCTCTTCGGTCAAGGTGCGTTCGGGCCAATCCTTCAGGAACGCTTCCTCGCTTTCGCTAATGGGTCCTTCGTCGTCCTTATGACGCTCTTGCCACAAACGAGTCACATTCTTAAGATCATATTTTTGCAAGACAGGAAGCACTTTAGTCGCTTTAGAACGGCGATAAACAAAATCTTCGCTCAAAAACGCCAGTGGAACCTCCGTTAGCATGGTCGCGAGCGTTTTACTGAGGAGAGCCTGGTCTGCATACTCCTTTAAATTACTCTGTACTTTTTTCCCAGAGATGTTATCAACATTTGCTAAAACACCCTCTACGGTTTCAAATTCCCAGAGTAATTTCAGCGCGGTTTTCTCTCCGATTCCAGGAACCCCAGGGATATTATCCGAGGTGTCACCCATAAGACCCTTCAGATCAATGATTTGGTGGGGACGCAATTGGTAACGCTCCCATAAAGCATTTTCATCATAACGTTCGACTTCGCTAATTCCTTTTTTGGTGAGGAATATATTAGTCCTAGGGGAAATGAGTTGCAAGGCATCTTTATCCCCCGTATAAATCTGAGTCTCCATTCCCTGTGCTTCTGCTTGTTTAGTTATTGCGGCAATCAGGTCGTCTGCTTCATAGCCCGCCAGTTCGAGCATGGGGACGTCCATTTCAGTTAAGATTTCTTTGAGGTAATCAAATTGTGGGCGCAATCCCTCCGGGGTTTCTTTACGTTGTGCTTTATACTCGGCATACTGTTCAATCCGGACCGTTGCCTTCGTCTTATCGAATGCTACCACCCAGTAATCCGGATGTTGCTCATGTTCTAATCTAAAGAGCATGGTCAGAAAACCATGTAAAACATTCGTTGGTCGCCCATCAGCCGTCGTTAAGGGCGGGAGAGCGTAAAAGGCGCGATAGGCAAGGCTATTTCCGTCTAAAATCACCATCCGCGGCATCATGAAAACCCCTTTCTTTTCGAATTTCACTATATCATAACCACTGCTCTCTCACAAACATTGAAAGGAATTCACAGCTCAACGGGCAAGTCAAGGTGCACTCTATATCCTTGTTGGTCTTTTTTTCTTTTTCATTACAAGATACCGAGAAAAAAAGAAGAAATGAATGTTCTTAAAACTTTGGGAAACGGAAATGTCCGGTAATTTGTGAAGGCCAACTTTGCAGTTGATCTGTTTCACTAGCGACCGGCCCAGCATTGTGTAAGATATATGGCACACCATCTTTTCGGCGTTTATCGGAGACTATGACGATATGTTCATGAGGATGGGCATAGGTTACTATATCACCTGCCTGCCATTGGTAGAGATTATCGACATCACCGGGTATAATCTCCTTTGTCAGTTCCAGTGCATGCTTGCGTAAGAATACGATAAGGTTAGGAACTCGACGAAAATCAATATTTGGATCCGGTTTACCGGCAACTCGAGGATACCTTGTAATATTTTGCCGAATGTCTTTATCCACTAAGGCCTTCAAATCATACCCTGCATCACGTATAGCCCTCCACACAACATCCGTACAGACACCTTCGGTCTCCGGCGGAACCCCCCCCTGATAATAGGCGCTAAGATACCGAGGTTTTCTTATGACTTCGGCCCTAGCTCCCTTGACAATGTCCTGTAAATCATCCAAACCATCATTGTCTTTATCACTGGGGCAAGAAATAACAGGAATTTGAATGGCTCTAATAGGAAGTTGAATAAACTCTTCAAATGGCAATTTATACGTTGGAAGGAATAATTTAATCCCAAGCAAAATAATAAGACAGAATAGAATTAAACTTACAATAACTGTAACAGCCCAATATTTTACAACTTTATTAATACAATCCACCTCATTATTGTTCAGAATCTAATAGGGAAGTATTCTCTAAACAACATGAGAATCCCTTGAATTCAAGGTCATTTTTTTCGTAATGAAAGCAACTATTTACTCAAAAAAATAATATGGTAACAGCAATCCCCACAATCACAAGAAGCGTGATGTGGGGATTTGTAGTGTACCCCCTTTCCTCTCTGTGTTAAGAAAAGAATCCTTGGGATTAATTTCCTCAATTTGACTAATACTATTGAGGTGTTAGTATATCTATCCTCATCTTAGAATTCAATTATGGAGATTAATTTAGTAATCTTAATGAAAACGTCATACTTTAGGGGGGAAAATGCGCACATCTTAATGATAATGTAATATACGTTAGTAACCGCATACACTTTACTTAGATTATATAGATATATCTGAACTTTAACAGGGGGTACTTTGGTTTGCTATTCAATTCCATTCAGTTTTTATTCTTTTTTATTATTGTAACGCTAATATATTTTGCACTAAACCATAAGATGAGATGGGCTTGGCTTTTAATAACCAGTTATTTTTTCTACATGAGTTGGAATCCTAGTTATGCTGTATTAATTGCTGTTTCAACCATCATTACATACCTAAGCGGTTTGTTAATAGACAGAGCGAATAACATCCGTAATGTTCAGCGCTCCTTACAGCTAAAAAAATTGTGGGTTTTCTTAAGTCTAGCAAGTAACTTAAGTATCTTATTTCTCTTTAAATACTATAATTTTTTTAGTGATAGCTTAGCTAGTGTATCAACCTATTTTCATAGTCCTATTCATACACCATCCTTCGAATATTTACTTCCGATTGGAATCTCTTTTTATACCTTTCAAGCTCTTAGTTATACACTAGATGTTTACAGAAAAGATGTTAAAGCAGAGCGTAATTTAGGTAAATATGCTTTATTTGTCTCATTTTTTCCTCAATTGGTCGCTGGACCGATCGAAAAATCTAAGGATTTACTGCATCAGTTTGACGAAAAACACTCGTTTGACTATGTTCGAGTTAAGAACGGTTTATTATTAATACTTTGGGGACTGTTCCAAAAGATGGTGGTTGCTGATAGATTAGCCATTTTAGTTACAACGGTTTACAACAATCCTAGTGACTACAAAGGATTTGAAATTGCATTAGCCACCGTGTTTTTTGCTTTCCAAATCTATTGCGATTTCTCGGCATATTCAGACATCGCTAGAGGGGTAGCGGAGGTCATGGGCTTCAGATTATCTCTGAACTTTAAGAGCCCCTATTTCTCGAAATCAATCAAAGAATTTTGGAGACGTTGGCATATAACATTAGGGGCATGGTTCAAGGATTATTTATACATACCGTTAGGGGGCAATAGGCGAGGTAAGCTTAGGAATTACGCCAATATTATGGTAGTCTTTCTCGTCGCAGGGTTGTGGCATGGTGCAACTCTTAATTTTATCATTTGGGGAGCACTACATGGTGTTTATCAAGTAATGGGTGATCTGCTAAAGCCCATTAAAGTGACAATAATTAAGACCTTTAAAATCAAGACAAATTCCTTAAGTTATAAGACATTCCAGGTATTAGTCACGTTCATGCTGGTCACATTTGCCTGGATATTTTTCAGGGCTAGTTCCTTTACAAGTGCTGTGATAATAATTCAAAATATGCTTTATTTTAACCCAGAGGTCTTCATCAATGGGTCAATTTATGAATTAGGATTAGGCAAGAAGGATTTGATTCTAGCAATTTTGAGTATAGGTGCTATTTTCGGGGTTAACCTCTTGCAACGGACCAGTAGTATTCGTAGCACACTATTGGAGCGAAATATTGGCTTAAGATGGTCTTTCTATTTAAGTGCTGTAGCCATTATCCTGATATTCGGTATGTATGGGCCGGAGTATAATCCTGAACAGTTTATTTATTTCCAGTTTTAGGGAGGACTTTCAATGTTAAGAAAAGCGATCGTAAAGGGTTCAATTTTTCTCTTTCTGCTAGTGTTCATTATATCGATTCTGAATCCATTATTCATCCTTAAGTCAGGCTACCGCAGCAAACAAGTTGAGGGTTTATATAATCATCCAGGCGATTCCTATGATGTTGCTTTTATGGGTTCAAGTCATATGCAGGGCGGGATTGATCCAAATGTATTATGGCATGAACAGGGTATAACTAGCTATGATTATGCTATGGGTGGGCAGCCTCTTGATGTTACTTATTATTTGCTAAAAGAGGTTCTCAAGAAACATGATACGCCTATTGTCGTAGTTGATCTATACTATTTGGGTTTAACTGACGAATATGGGGACGAAGGGTATGTCAGGAATACTGTGGATAACATGAATTTATCCATGAATAAATTCAATGCTATTCTTAATTGCACGCCACCGCAAGACCGATTAACATACTTAGTTCCGATATTGAAGTATCATGATCGATGGAAGGAACTAACCATGGAAGATATTCATGATGATAGTTCCACAAGTTATTTTGCAAAAGGATTCGAGTCAGGTACAGAGAAATATGGAAAGGACTACTCAGGTGTTGGTTTAACAACGGAAAGTGTCGCACTACCACCTAAGACCGAGGAATATCTAACGAAAATAATTGACCTATCTAAAAAAGTCGGCTTTAAGTTGATTCTTACTAACCTCCCATATGACTATAACAGTACAGCTGGTTCAGAAAGTTGGGTAAAAGAGCCAGCTAAGATGTTTAATAAAGTAGCGGAGATTGCTAAAGAGAATAATATCCCTTTTATTAATTATAATGATAAGCTGAGTGAAATAGGGTTTGACTTTAAAGCTGATATGCACAATTCCAGTCACGTCAATATATGGGGGGCTAATAAAATCACCAAAGATTTAGGAGAATTTCTCAAAGAAAACTACAGTTTGGTCGACCATCGGAGTGACAACAAATACGCACAGTGGAATGTAGATTACTTGCATTCGCGTATAGCATCTATCTTAGCCGAGGACAAAAGCTCTTAACAAAAAGAGAGTCCATATTAAAACGATTGTTTTAATATGGACTCTTTTGCTATTATATTACATTGCCATTTCTCCGCTGTCATGACTAAATTGCCATGGTATGCCATATTTATCGGTAAGACTACCGTAGCATTTGCTCCAGAATGTTTCTTGAAGGTCCATGCTGATGGTACCACCTTCTTTTAATTTACTAAATGAAGATTTGATTTCATCAATATCCTTACTGACTATGGTAAGACTTATGTTGTTTCCTGCAATAAAAGGCATGCCCATTCCAGAAAAAACGTCGGAAAACATAACAGTGCTTCCATTAATGTTAAGTGATGTGTGCATAATTAAAGTTTTTGCTTCCTCTGGAAGAGAGAAGTTTGGTTCAGGTGGCATATCCCCAAAGGTCATTATTTGTGGTGTTTCAGTTCCGAAAACCTGCACATAAAACTCTACTGCTTCACGACAATTTCCATTAAAACTAATATATGGTTGTACAGCCATTTCCTCAACTCCTTAAGTTATTTTTCAAGATCAGCCTTGTAATGCTAGAAAGACCAAGCCAATATTAACTAGTCTATCACATCTGCTCTTTAACATACAAAACCCAAAAAAATCTCGAATTTCCCTTCATCCACAGTAGAGATCAATTACTAAAGTGCACACTTAAGGAGAATTGGGTCTAAGTGCATGTCATTTGCCAATGGTCCATAAAAAATAGAGCCTTGCAGGCTCTATTTAGATAATCATTGTGGTGGGCGAGGGGGGACTTGAACCCCCACATACTCACATATATCGGATTTTGAGACCGACGCGTCTGCCATTCCGCCACTCGCCCATATGATCGTCTGTTAAGTAAAGACGACTTAGCTATAATACCACTAATCTAAAGCTTTAGTCAAGACCTTTTGTTAAATCTAATGCGAACTTATCTTGATCCTTATCTTGATAAACCCCAATTGACCGTAACTTCTGGTAACGTTTTTCCCTCAGCGACTCCGGAGTCTCGGAGCGCAAACGCACGAGATACTTAGAAATAACTTGAGATAATTCTTCTGCAGTTTGATGGAGGTTGTTATGAGCGCCCCCTAAAGGTTCCCGTACAATCTCATCTGCTACACCAAGTCTTAACAGGTCCTGGGCAGTAAACTTTAAAGCTGCCGCCGCTTCTTTCGCCTTAGACGTGTCCTTCCAAAGAATTGAAGCACAACTTTCCGGGGCTATGACCGAGTAAAAAGAATTTTCGAGCATCAAAACCACATTACCTACCCCTAGGGCCAGTGCACCACCACTTCCACCCTCTCCGATCACCGTACTGATCACTGGCACGCGATAGCCAGCCATTGCTAAGAGACATCGGGCAATGGCCTCTCCTTGCCCCCTTTCCTCAGCCCCTAAGTCGCAGGCTGCTCCAGGAGTATCAATAAAGGTCAAAATAGGGCGTCCAAATTTCTCAGCCTGATCCATTAAGCGCACCGCTTTACGATACCCTTCCGGATGTGGCATACCGAAATTACGTTTAATATTCTCCTTCGTATCTTTACCCTTAACTTGAGCGATGACGGTCACTGCAATCCCGTGGAAAAGAGCGATCCCACCGGCAATTGAGCGATCGTCTGCAAAAAGTCGATCCCCTTTGAGTTCTATGAAATCCTCAAATAACAGGGGAGCATAATCATAGAAATTCGGTCGCTCTGAATGTCTAGCGATCTGCACCTTTTGCCAGGGTTCAAGGTTGCCGTATATCTCTTTTTTTAATCTAGATACTTTCTTTTCAAGGGTAGATACTTCCTGGGAAAGATCAATATCCTTCTCAGCGGAGAATTTCTTGAGTTCGGAAATTTTCTGAACGAGTTCGACGATTGGTTTTTCAAAATCAAACAGTTGCGCCATACTGTGCCCCTTCCTGATGGTATAGCAACAATCGTGCCAAAGCCGAGCGCATCTGAGTACGCTCAACGATCAGATCAATCAAGCCGTGCTCTTGGTTAAATTCAGCTGTTTGTGCTCCTACGGGCAATTCTTGCCTCATCGTCTGCTTGATCACTCGTGGTCCAGTAAATCCAATCAGAGCGTTAGGTTCGGCAATCAAAATGTCCCCAAGGGAAGCATAACTAGCAGTAACCCCTCCGAACGTTGGATCCGTAAGTACGGAAATATAGAGTAAATGCTCATCAGCTAACCTTCCCAGAGCAGCGCTGGTCTTAGCCATCTGGTATAAGGAGAGGATGCCTTCTTGCATTCGTGCGCCCCCTGAAGTAGAAAATATAACGACTGGTAAACGCAAATCTATGGCTCGTTCGATCGCTCGAACAATCTTTTCTCCTACAACAGAGCCCATGCTTCCCATCATAAAGTTTGCTTCATTAAAAGCAAGCACAACAGGGACTCCCTCAATCGCAGCTCGTCCCGTGAGTACACCTTCCATCATCTCTGACTTTTCTTGTGCCTCTAGGAGCTTATCTTTGTATCCAGGAAACTCCATAGGATCTTCAGAAATCATCTCAGAGTCCCACTCTTCAAAACTGTTTTCATCGACTAAGAGCTTAAGGCGTGCCCTTGCGGAAATTCGAAAATGATACTCACACGTCGTACAAACCCGCGCATTTTCCTCGATATTTTTGGTGAAGAGAACTTCCCCGCATTTCGGACATTTGACCCAAAGACCATCAGGCAATTCTCTCTTACTTATCACCGGAGGTTCTTGCGGAGAGGGCTCAGATGGACTTCGTTTCTGCGATGGGGCAGATTGAATGGTAACGTACTTAGTTTTTCTAAATATATCTTTAAACATAATTAGCTCCCTATTGCGCCAGTGATGATTTCATGCGCTTCTTCGGCTTCCGATTCCGGTACGAGAATTTCGACTGAAGCATGGTCTCCGAGATGCGCTGAACCAATTGGGCGAAGTTGAACCAGCATCCCTTCTTCTGTCAGGATCGTTTTATACTTCTCCGCTATCAACTTATTGGGTGCAATATAAATGACTGTCCACATTTGTTAAAGCCCCCTTTTTAAATCGGTATTATGATACCATAGCCCTTCTGATTGTGCAACAAAGCTGTAATCAATCGTGTGACTCCCTTTCTACATGAGGGAGTGGGTCTCCTATATCCCTTAGTTCTCACCATTCGAATCTGTGCGGAGGCTAGCATATTTAGCGATTAAGGCCTTTTCGACATGCTGTGGTACAAATTCTGAAACTTCGGCATGTAAACTGGCAGCCCACTTAATCGCGCTCGAGCTGATAAAGGAAAATTCACTCTGAGTCATCAGAAAAATGGTTTCGATATCCGCGGCAATCTTCTTGTTCATTAAGGCGAGTTGAAATTCATATTCAAAATCGGATAAGGCGCGTAGACCTCTAAGAATAGCTACTGATCCACACTGTCGTGCAAATTCTACAGTCAACCCTTCAAAAACGCGGACATTGACATTTGGCATATCTTTCGTTGCCTCTAGGAGTAGTTCCATTCTCTCTCCAAGCGTAAACAAAGGGGTCTTCTTACTATCTGCAGCAATCGCAATAGTTACTCCGTCAAAAAGTTCTTTAGCGCGGATTAATATATCGAGATGTCCATTAGTTACTGGGTCGAAAGTTCCTGGATAAATCGCAGTACGCAAACTATAAATCTCCTTTTTATCGAATCGCGAGACTCTCACTTCTACAAAGACGGAGCGGTATCTTAAGTTGAACTGTTCACTTCAGGTATTTTCATGCATTTCGCCTTAAAAATCAAGAATCCTGCTTCAGAATATACAACTAAGCAAAATTTTTCGCTGATTTCCAAACCACATTCCCTTTCCCCATCACTTCATGAAGTGCGGTGTCTAGGTCACACTCATCATTTACCCAAAATTTCCGTTCTCCTTCCATAACTTTCTTGGTATCTTCAAAGTAGAAATACACCGGTTGACTTCCAGGAAAACGTTGGAGTATGTTCATGGTCGCTTCCATTAGTTCCATTTTTTCAGTAGTAAATCTTAAGAATAACCGTTTCCCAACCGTATGAGGCTTGGTGATCTTGGGTAGGGAGATCGGTTTGCTCTCTACAAAAGGCTTTAAATCCTCGAGTGCCGTAATTTTCTCCGCAAAAATTTTCTTTTCGTCTTCTCGGATATTATACCGTCCTACCACGACTACGACTTGGTCATTACCGAACGAACTAGTTTGGGCATAAACCCTCGGGAAGACTAAGACCTCGATCCCTCCCGTTAAATCTTCCAAAACAAAACTAGCCATCATCTCGCCTTTCTTCGTCACATTCTGCCGAAAGCCTGTGACCATTCCACCGAGTGACACTCTCTGTTCTTCCTCACCTTCGAGACAAGTCAGAATATCGGATGACATAAAAGGCTGAAGTTGAGGTAAAACCGTAGAAAGGGGATGTCCACTTAAGTAAAGGCCCAGATATTCCTTTTCCATATCCAGGATTTCACGTTCAGGAAAATCGGGAAGTTCCGGTAATTTAGTCCCCTCTTCCAAATCTTCATCCATATCGAAAAGAGAGAACTGACCTGAAAGCCGATCTTTTTGTCGTCGCCCTGCCTTGTCTAACACCTGATCCATAATCGCAAAAGCCTGCGCTCGAGTACAAAATGAACCCATAGCGCCAGCACGGACTAAACTTTCCAGAACGCGTCGATTCAAAACCTTATGATCGACACGCATACAGAAATCATCCAACGACTTAAAGAGGCCGTCTTTACGAGCTTCTAAAATCTTTTCTACGACATTGACTCCCACATTGCGGATGGCACCCAGGCCAAAGCGAATGGCTTGCTCTTCAATAGAAAATCCGACGTGACTATACTGCACATCCGGAGGGAGCACCTGAATCCCGCTTAACTTGGCATCCTGAATATAAAACGAAATTTTATCGGACGAGCCCATCACAGTACTTAAGAGTGCCGCCATAAACTCTAAGGGATAGTTTGCTTTTAAATAGGCAGTTTGATACGAAATCACAGCATAGGCTGTTGCATGTCCTTTATTAAAGCCATATTCCGCAAATTTAGCCATTAAATCGAAGATCTCTTCGGCATCATGAAGCGTCAAGCCAATTCGAAGTGCACCAGGGATGATCCATTTCCCGTCCTTATCTTGCAACCCCTGAGTGAAATTCTGACGTTCCTCTTCCATGATTTCTTTATTCTTTTTGCCCATCGCCCGACGTAGTAAATCGGCTCGACCGAGCGAATAACCCCCAATGTCACGTGCAATCTGCATGACTTGTTCTTGGTAAACGATAATGCCGTAGGTCGATTTAAGAATTGGCTCCATCTTCGGATGCAGATAAGTGATCTGCCCTCCGTGTTTTCGGCGGATAAATTCCGGGATTTGTTCCATAGGGCCCGGTCGGTATAAGGCCAAAACAGCGATTATATCCTCAAAACAAGTGGGTTTAAGGTCCTTCAGAATTGCCCGCATACCGCCACTTTCCAATTGAAAGATCCCAGTACTGTTTCCTGAAGCTAATAACGTATAGGTCTGAGGATCCTCCAGGGCTAAGTTTTGCAAATCCAGCTTGAAGCCATGCTTCTCTTCAATTCGTCGCACAGCCTCTTGCAAAATTGTTAGGTTTCGCAACCCCAAAAAGTCCATTTTCAAAAGCCCGATTTCTTCGACCGCTTTCATAGGAAATTGGGTCATGACAAAGTCCTCGGACGTCCTCTGAAGGGGGAGATAATTCATTAGGGGTTCCTTCGAAATGACGATCCCAGCTGCATGTGTTGAAGCGTGTCTGGTTATGCCTTCGAGAGACCGGGCTAAGGTGTAAAGCCTTTTGATTTCTTCATCCCCTTCGACCATCTTGGCTAAATCAGGGGATACACTTAAAGCTTTGTCTAACGTCATGCCTAAATCCAAAGGAATTGCTTTCGCTACTTTATCGACCCGGGCTAAGGGCATCGCTAGAACCCTTCCTCCATCCCTGATCGCTGCTTTAGCCCCCATAGTTCCAAAGGTTATGATTTGACACACCTTATCGGCACCATATTTTTCGGTCACATAGCGGATCACGCGTTCCCGGCCGTCCGGGTCAAAGTCAATGTCAATATCCGGCATTGAGATTCGTTCGGGATTCAAAAAGCGTTCAAACAGAAGATCAAAGCGCAACGGCTCAACTGACGTAATTCCTAATAAATAGGCAACCATACTCGCCGCTGCAGACCCCCGCCCAGGACCGACTGCTACACCATTTTCCTTGGCAAACTGGCAAAAATCAGCAACAATCAGAAAATAGCCTGAAAACCCTGTCTGGAAAATGACTTGAAGCTCATAATCTAAACGATCGCATTCCTTTTCTGTCATTTGCGGGTAGAAGCGTGGAAACGCCTTGCGACATTCTGCTTCAAGATAACCATCTAACGTATACCCTGCAGGAACTTCAAACTCAGGTAAAAGGTTTCCTCCAAATTGGAACTCTACTTGACAGCGTTTGGCGATCCGAGCAGTATTTTCTAACAGCTCTGGATGTTCTCCAAACAGCAGTGCCATTTCATGCTCTGCTTTAAGGTAGAACTCTTGACTGGAAAAACGCATCCGAGAGGTATCCGCTAAGGTTTTACCAGTCTGGATGCAGAGCAAAGCGTCTTGAACAAAAGCGTCCTCACGGTCGACATAATGCACATCATTCGTTGCCACCATCGGAATCCCCGTGCGCTTGTGAACTTTCCACATTCCAGCAATGACTTTGCGTTGCTCTTCTAAACCGTGATCTTGGAGTTCGAGGAAGAAATTCCCCTTACCGAAAATCTCCTCATACTCGAGGGCGTTCATAACCGCCGTTTCCAGCTGATCCTGCAGAAGGCAACTCGCGACTTCCCCTGCCAAACAGGCACTGAGTGCAATCAGCCCCGTGGAATGCTTGCGTAGAATTTCTTTATCTACTCGTGGTTTATAATAAAAACCTTCGATATGTGCCATAGATACAAGCTTTATGAGGTTACGGTACCCTTCCTCATTCTCAGCTAATAAGACTAAATGACGATTTGTATCATCCTTACCTGGCGTCCGATCCGTCCGTTGATTAGGAGCCACATAGACTTCACAGCCGATAATTGGTTTGATCCCCTCTTTAAGGCAAGCCTTATAGAAGTCAATGACCCCATACATGACTCCATGATCCGTAATGGCCAAAGCAGTCATGTTTAACTCAACCGCACGCTTAACCAACTTCTTGATTCGCGCTGCTCCATCAAGCAAACTAAATTCCGTATGGTTATGGAGATGTACAAAGCCATGTCGATCTTCAATTCCATTAGTATTCACCAAGGCTTCACCATCCTTCCCATTCATAGAGGTTAACGAAATGAATAAGTAAAATTTATCGATGCCAATTTTATATTGATAATATAATAATATCGTTAAACTGCCTAATTGTCTAACAGTCCTGTTTGAAGTTGCACTTCTTGAGTAAAAAAGGTGCGATAACCCAATTTCAGCAGGATAATAACAGATAGAGCTACTGCTCCCAAAATACCGAGCATGATGGCTATTTGATAGGCAATTGCTGTCGTTGGAGCAGTTCCTGACAAAATTTGACCGGTCATCATTCCCGGCAAAAATACGATTCCCATGCCAAGCATTGAGTTCATCGTCGGTAGAATCGCAGCATCAAACGTATTTCTGATGATGCTTCTAGTGGCCGCCTGCGGTGTTGCTCCGAGTATTAGCGCCTCTTCAACTAAAGCTCTTTGCGAGATCATTCCATCGAGTAGCAATTTCACACCCAGAGATATTCCGGTCATTGAATTTCCAATCAACATCCCAGCTATCGGAATGAAGTATTGTGGCTCGTACCAAGGAGAAATGCGGACGACGATTAATAGAAAGTACACTATACACGTTAGGGTTCCCATGCTCATGGAAAAAGCAATAACCTTCTTCATGGGCAGTGATAACTTGTTTTTATACTTTCCAAGCACAGTATGAACGGCAAATGCTTCCATGACAAGAATGATGAGTCCAGTAATCATCGGATTGGGATTATCAAAAATATAGACCAAGGCATAACCAACGAGTATCAATTGCAGAGTCATTCTGATGGAGGCTATAATAAGCTCTTTTTCCCGCTTAATTCCTAGAATCCTCACAATTATAAGGACCATTAAGACAAAAATATATGCCAAGCCAACTTGAAAAACTGTTAGATCAATAACTCCGTTCACGCTTACACCCCCTGATGCTCTGGCACCTACCCTCTGCTATCTCGATCATCGTATCCGAATACTTCTCGGCCATTGCTTTGGAATGAGTTACCATTACCAGAGTTTTATTATCTTTTCTGACATACTCTGTTACCCGATGAATAATGGTTTCCTCTGTTTCATCATCTAAAGCAGCCGATGGTTCGTCCAGTAAATAGATTTCGGAATTAAGTAGAAGCACACGACCTAAAGCAAGTCTTTGCTTTTCTCCCCCGGATAGGGCATTAGGTGAGGTGTCCAGTCCCTTCTTTAGATTGACTTTCTCTAACATACTTAATAATGCATCATCACTTAATAAACTCTTTTCTTGGAATTTAAGCCCAATATTTAAGTTGTCTCTTATACTTCCTTCGAAAACAACTGGGTTTTGCGAGAGCATCGTAACCTGTCGACGGTGAGTCACCGAATTTATATCAACTAAGTCAGTCTCCTTAAACATAATCTTCCCCTGGGTAGGGGAGAGCATTTTGTTCAACATTCTTAACAGGGTTGTTTTACCACTGCCACTAGCTCCAACAAGAGTTGTGATCTTACCCTTTTCTATAAAAAGGCTAGGCACGTCTAAGATATCCATATATTTAACATCGACGAATTTAAACATTACGAGCCTCCTTTGCAGAATTATATAAAAATTCCGAACAAAAAAGCTGTAACAAACTGGAAATAAGATTTGTTACAGCCTAACATATGCTTCAATTGCAACTAATTCTGTGTTCCCTATAGGGAGGTTTCGCTGACCAGTTTTTTATCCCCAATTCTAGCCGTCATCAGACCTTTGGCTACCACAGCATCATTTACTGTGACGTCTACCTCAATACTGCAATGTTTTTTAGCAACAAGAAGGAGTTTTGCTGTGACCTTTATTTCCGTTCCCACCGCGATGGGCTGCATTTGATAAAGTGTGAAATTTTCGGTGATCGCATCAAGCCGATACTTCTTACGTAACCCGATATAACCGGCCATATTCATAACTGTAACCAGAACTCCACAGCTTGCCGAACCATAGTCATTCACCATGGAATTAGTAATTTCACCTTCGATCGTCAGATGCTCTGCATCATCGACATATCTAAATCCGCTTAAGACTAGGTTGTCCACAGTTTCACCAAACTGAGGTTGTTTTTGAACTTGTTGGTAAGCCTCTATGACATCTTGTAGGCTAAGGATTCCTATCAGTTTGCCCTGGTCCGAAACAATAGCAATTTCCCAGCCTTCCCAAACCATAATTCGCGAAATATGGGTGACAGGATCATCTCGTCCCACCAAAAAAAGGTTAACACTCATAACATCTTTAATCAATGTTTTAACATCCGCCCCGGCAACATCGACGGCTGTAACGATACCCACTAGGGTCATATCATTTTCTACAACTGGAAAACGACTGTGGTCCGTGGTTTGTGAAAGTATACGCCAATCACCAACGGTCATATCAGGCTTCAAAAAGCTTACATCTTTAACCATGATATCCTCGACTAAAATGAGTTCTTTCTGGATTAATCGATCATACAAAGCTCGATTAATCATGGTCGTAACGGCAAAGGTATCATAGGGAGATTGAATGATGACTAAGTTCTTTTGTCGTGCTAAAGCTACGACCTCTTCGTCTGGTTCTAATCCTCCGGTAATTAACAGGGAAGCATTATGTTCCAGAGCAATTGTCTGAGCGTCGCGTCGGTTTCCTACAATACACAAGGCGTCTTTTTCTAAGTACCGTCCCATTGATTCGACTTCCATCGCCGCAATAATAAATTTATTTGGAGAGCGATCGAGATGCTCAAAGCCACAAATAACGACTCCTTCGGCAATCTGTGAAACTTCACGCAACGTTAGGTCCTCAATTTGTCGTTCTTTGACCCCTTCAATTCGAATCGTTCCCACTTTGGGAATGGAGCGAACTAAGCCTTTTGCCTCTGCCTCTTTAATAGCTCGATAAGCGGTCCCTTCACTGACGTCTAACTCTTTGGCAATAAAACGTACCGAAACCTTATTGCCAATGGCAAGATCTTCAATAAAAGTTAAAATTTGTTGATGCTTTGTCAACTATAAACGCTCCCAACATATTACTAGTCGAGCTATAATTATATCACATGAATTCTTATTCCACCATGCCTTATCCCTATGTCTAACTTTTTTTCCGTCTCCGTTGGGTCATAAGTCCTCCAATTTTTCCAGCCTCTTGAGCGCTCAAAGAATGCCAACCATCACTATGGATCTGATTGAGTAATCCTAACTCGGCTGCAATCTCCATCTTCAATGGTTCAAGCGGATCGATTCGCTTGACCTTTGGTTTTGACTGCTTCATACTAGATCCTCCCTCTACTCAAGATATCAAAATCTTCCTCGTAATGCGGACAGGTCACTCCACGCCGCTGTCCAAGAACGTGTTCTAGTCGGCAGTGTCCTTCAACCGCATATAGACATCGTGTCGAACATGGTTTTCTGGTCATTAACTTCATCTCCTTTTCTATTAAAAGTTTTACCTTTTTTGCATAAAAATATCCCGCCTGATAAATCAAGCGGGATATTTATTCAATACTTATTTTAAACCTCTAACACTTCACCGGGTTTTAAGGCCTTGAGTTGACTCTCCGGAGCCCTGCGTTGAAGAAGATGCTCGAACTCTCCCACGTCTTGAGCAATGAGTGGAAACGTATTATAGTGCATCGGAATGACAATTTTCGGCCTTAGAAACTGAGAGGCATGAACGGCTTCCTCTATACCCATGACATAATTATCTCCGATTGGGAGCATAGCAACTGCGAGGGGATGCCGACGGCCTATGAGTTCCATATCACCAAACAATCCAGTATCTCCTGCATGATAAAGCCATTTTTCTTCCATCTGAATTAAAAACCCGCAGGGTGGGCCACCATAGATCAAGTTCCCTCCTTCAGGGTCTTCAATCCCCGATCCATGCAAAGCCTGGGTAAGTTTAACCCAGCCAAAGGGAAAGCGATACTTTCCGCCTAGATGCATAGCATGCGTCGTAGCGCCCTGACTCTGACAATAAGCAGCTAACTCAAATACGGCGATAATGGGAGCTCCTGTCTGCTTAGACAATTGTATCGCATCACCCAAATGGTCACCATGGCCATGAGTAACTAGTATTGCATCAAGCTGAGTAAAGTCTTCGGGTTTCGCAATAGCACTTGGATTACCTGTCAAAAAGGGGTCAATAAGTATTCTTCCTGAATTCCCTTCAATTTCAAAACAGGAATGGCCATGAAAATAAATCTGCATTTATACACCCCCTTATAAGATTATTCTCTGTTTACATAAGATTGAAGTACCTCCCAGAAAGCAGGATAGCTAAGGTTCATTTCCCATAGTGCTACGCCACGAATCCCCTTTTGCAACGCAAGGTCCAGTTTGTCTCTTAAGCTACGGGGATCTTCGAAATAGACAGTATGGCGAACCCCGTTCGTCTCGTAACGGAAGTAGGTACTATGTTGCGTTGCATCCCATTGTAAAGGCGCCCCATAACGTCGTGCAAGCTCAATGGCTCGCTGATAGCCGATAACACGGCCAGCTCCTGTCTCTGGCCAATCATACCCATACATGGGAATACCCATAAATATTTTTTGGGGTGGAATATTTGCAATGGCATAATTCAAGACTCTAGTAACCCAAGGAATTGAGGCGACCGATCCCGGTTCACTTACCGCCCAATGTTCTTCGTAGGTCATAATAATCACATTATCAACAGCTTGCCCAATTGGCTTATAATCAAAAGCCCCCCTCCACTCACTCTGAGGATCATCGGAAGTTTTAGCAGGCACGTCAATCGAGACAAGGAAATTCGCCCGCTTAAACCGCGCAGACCAGTCTCTAATCAAGTTAGTAAAAAGGGCACGGTCCGCAGGGGCTGCTTTTTCCAAATCAAGATTAACACCATCAAATTGATACTCGACCAAGAGATTACGAATATTTTGCCAAACGAGGTTGGCAAACGCTTGATCCCTCACCAAACGGCCCATTAAAGCCGTGGAAAACGTACCTTCTGCCGTCAGATTGCTAACCACCAAGATAACTTTGATGCCCATCCCATGGGCCTCATTAATGAGTCGTCGACTTGGACGGCCAAGGAGCGTTCCGTTATTCTGAATAGGAATCTCAAAAATAGCTAGTTGGTTGATGATACTCCCGTAACGCTTTAGATAGGGATAACCCTTCGCTTGTTCAGTTAAGCCATTATAAAAGGCAAACACTTGTAATGGCATACATATACCCCCTTTCCGACCATCATATGCATTGATCGAAAAAGAAGTGCAAGCATGCCTAGAGAAAGAGATCATTTAGAAAATGTTTTCACCAAACAAGCTATTTTGAGTGACGCCGATTAAAGACTGCCAACATAGCTGTTCTACGCATGAGAATGATAATTAGCAAGGCAAAAACGACCAAGAGCATAGCCAAGGCCCAAATCCATTGTCCCTTAGCCCCAAGCACCGCGGCCACACCGAAGCAAGCACTAATCCCATACATCGAAAGCACTGCAGCACGTTGAGATAACCCAGCATCGAGCAAGCGATGGTGTAAATGTCCTCGGTCCGCTGTCGCCATGGACTGACCTCGTAATTTTCGGCGAATAATTGCGAAAGTTAGATCAGTCACTGGCATTCCCAAAACCAGCAGCGGGAAAACCAAGCCCAGTATCGTCGCAGTTTTAAGCAGACCCATGATCGAAACTCCGCCGATAATGTAGCCAAGGAACATGCTTCCTGAATCTCCCATGAAAACACGTGCCGGAGGGAAATTGAAAAACAAAAACCCGAGGAGTGCTCCGGCCAAGGCCAAGGTAAGATGAGCAGCAGGTAGTTGACCAATTCGATTCGCCGACCAAAACAGCAAAAGTGCCACTAAGAAACAAATTCCGGCGGCTAAACCATCAAGTCCATCTGAAACATTCACCGTGTTCATCAATCCGACAACCCAAAAGATCATTAGTATTAGGCCGACAACACCTAGACCAAGTTTATTGAAATCAACTACCTTATCCATAAAGGGTAGAGAAATGACGTTCATGGAAAAGCTAAAGGCGAGAAGCACAGATGCCGCTGCGATTTGCCAAAAAAGCTTAACAAAGGGTCGCATTCCGCGGATATCGTCCCAAATCCCAACCCCCAAAATAAGCGTACTTCCGAGGAATAATCCCGTCATTTGTTCATCCCACACTTGCATGATCAAGGCTGAAATCCAAAATGCAGCATATATTGCCACCCCGCCGAGACGGGGAATCGGCTTTGTATGAACATGCCGACCACCAGGATAGGCAATAGCTCCCCACTTATTTGCCAATTTCATTGACACTGGCGTAGCAATGGCTGCAACCACAAGTGCCATGAAAAAGGTTAACCCATATGTCATGATCGACCGCCTTTCGCAGGTTGATGATAGTTTCTAGACAAGCTCTGGAAAACCCCATTGACGTAATGCTTCATAAACAACAATTGCCACAGAATTTGACAAATTTAAGGAACGGGCTTCCGCAAGCATCGGCAACCGGAAGGTAGTCTCTGGGTATCGCTTTAAAATCTCAGTTGATAATCCTTTAGTTTCTTTCCCAAAAAGCAGGTATCCCCCAGGCTCATAGGCTATATCAGTATATGCTCGTCCGCCTTTTGTGGTCGCTAAGTAACGCATTCCTACTGGGTTTCTTTCCTCGAACTCCGCAAAATCCTCATAAACGATAATATCAAGTAAGTGCCAGTAGTCTAATCCAGCACGCTTTAATTGCTTGTCATCGATACTGAAGCCTAATGGTTTTACTAAATGGAGTGTTGCCCCAGTTGCAGCACATAGCCGTGCAACATTTCCTGTATTCGGAGGGATTTCTGGTTCAACCAGAACAATATTCAGACCCATATTCAAGGTATTGGTTCCCCTTTCAATGACACCCAGTACAGTTTCCATGACATCCCGGTGAGCAAGTTCCACCTCCGGTCCCACCGGAAACTCCTAGACTTGCAAAACCTGAGATCTGTCTTATCAGCCCAGCATGCCCACATTGAGCACACGTCAATGACTCTCCCTTTTCACCCATCTTATATAATTCCGTTGTCTGAATGCCACAGCCCGGACACCCAAATTCATATATGGGCATAGATTGATACTTCCTCCCAGTCACAAAGTTTCTACCTTGATCACTATTATAACCTGAAATTATGACAAACCCAAACTAATTAGTATGGAAACATGTCTATTTCGTCATACAAGTGGTGCCAGGGGAGCAACCTGCACCACTTCCCTGCTCGACTTAAACCGATATTTTGTATACATTCAGTAAAACCCTAGATGTTCTGCCTTGTTTTTGGTAATCTTAATACTATTCAAAGGAGGAATTATCGTGGGGAAGAATCTAACTCAGAAAATACTAACATCGCACTTAGTTTCCGGTGACTTAGACAAAGGCAATGAAATCGCACTAAGAATTGATCAGACGTTAACCCAAGACGCTACTGGAACCATGGCTTATTTGCAATTTGAAGCTATGAACCTTTCAAGAGTCCGAACCGAATGTTCGGTCAGTTATATTGATCATAATACTCTGCAAACAGGGTTTGAAAATGCTGATGACCACGCCTTTCTACAGAGTGCTGCCGCACGCTTCGGGGCGTATTTTTCCAGGCCGGGAAATGGGATTTGTCACCAAGTCCATCTTGAACGCTTCGCTAAACCAGGTAAAACCTTACTGGGCTCAGATAGTCATACCCCCACTGCCGGAGGAATGGGAATGCTGTCCATGGGTGCTGGAGGTTTAGATGTTGCAGTGGCGATGGGAGGGGGGGCTTTTTATCTCCCTAACCCCAAAGTACTTCGTATCTGGCTCACAGGGCAACTCTCGGACTGGGTTTCAGCCAAAGATATCATATTAGAAATTCTTCGAGTGCTCTCTGTCAAAGGGGGCGTTGGTAAAATCCTCGAATATGCTGGTCCAGGCGTTAAAACTCTCACCGTACCGCAACGCGCAACCATCACAAATATGGGTGCAGAACTTGGGGCAACTTCCTCAATATTTCCTAGCGACGAGCAAACCCTTCTATTCTTAAAAGCGCAAGGACGAGCGGAAGATTTTGTTCCTCTCGCTGCCGATGAGGATGCCTCCTATGACCAAGAAATTAAACTAGATCTTTCTCTGCTTGTTCCTCTGGTTGCCCAACCGCATAGCCCAGACAATGTACTACCAGTAACTGAACGATCGACTCTGCCCGTTCACCAAGTTGCTATCGGTAGTTGTACGAATTCTTCCTATCAAGACTTGATGATTGTTCGCCAGATCCTGAAGGGAAAACATGTTCATCCCGACGTCAGTTTAGTTATTTCTCCTGGTTCCCGTCAAGTTTTAAGCATGCTCTCCAGTAATGGTGCCTTGACGGATCTCCTCGATAGCGGGGCACGATTGCTTGAATCCTCCTGTGGTCCCTGTATTGGCATGGGCCAATCACCTGTATCGAAAGGAGTTTCCGTCCGAACGTTTAACCGTAATTTCGAAGGTCGGAGTGGAACACAAGACGCCTCGATCTACCTAGCCAGTCCCGAAGTTGCAGCAGCCAGTGCCTTAACAGGCTATTTGACCGATCCGCGCACCTTAGGACTACCTCCCGTGGTTGATTTCCCAGCTCTGTTTCGCATTGATGATAGTATGATCTTGCCTCCTGGTGATCCGAACACCCTAATTCGACGCGGCCCTAATATTCAGCCGCTTCCCCTAGCCCCTGCACTCGATAATTCGCTAAGCTTACCAATCCTCTTAAAGCTTGGTGATAATGTGACAACGGACGATATTATGCCCGCAGGATCCAAAATTCTCCCGCTCCGTTCCAATATTCCAGCCATTTCGGAATACGCCTTTCACAAAGTTGACGCTCAGCTTGCTTCTAAGGCCAAGGCTTTAAAGCAAAGTATCCTTGTCGCTGGCCACAATTACGGTCAAGGCTCAAGTCGTGAGCACGCCGCCCTTGCGCCCATGTATCTGGGAATTCGCGCAGTCTTAGTTCAGAGTTTCGCTCGCATCCACCGTGCTAATTTGATCAATTTCGGCATACTTCCTCTCACCTTTGTTAACGAAGAAGATCTTAATCGAATACAGCCTGGGGATACTTTACACCTTTTAGACTTGCAGCAGGCTATTCATTCTCCTGCCCCGTTTGCCATAACCCTTAATAACGATTCCAATCCAGTTTGGGTTAAGCACGATCTCACTGAACGGCAAGCAAAAATTCTGCTTGCCGGTGGTCTCCTTAATGCGACCAAAGCTGAAGTATAACCAAAGTGTCAGATCATCTCCCACTGGTAAATATGGGAGATGATCCCTTACATTTCTTCTCAATTCAGAAGGGGAGGGTAGAGACCAGCGACCCCCACTAAATTGCTAAGGGTGGGCAAGTTCACTCTAGCCCTGTTATATAAAAGCGTGCTATAATTAGCTATGTTATGATGTTTATATAAAGAGGTGTATTAAATGCTTACTGAAGAAGATCATAGACTACTCAAACTCATCGCTGAAGATTGTCGCCTCACGCCTGAACAGCTTTCCGTACAAACTGGATTGACACCTGACTACATCCGGAAACGGATCATCGATTGGGAAAAGGAAAAAGTTATCGTCGGCTATCAACCTATGATTAACTGGGCTCGAACTAACGAAGAAAGGGTTTCCGCCCTTATCGAAGTTAGAGTCTTGCCCCAGCGCGGCTATGGTTTCGATAAAATCGCCAAACGGATCCAAAAATTCCCTGAAATCAAAGCACTTTTTCTGATGTCCGGCGGATACGATCTCTCTTTGCTCATTGAAGGTAAAACCATGCAAGAAGTCGCTCTTTTTGTGGCCGAAAAACTAGCCCCTTTGGAGCACGTTCAGAGTACAGCAACTCATTTTGTGCTTCGCCGCTATAAGCAAGACGGAGTCGAGCTTATGGGAGAGGAAGAGACGATTCAACGTCTCGTGGTTTCGCCATGAATCATTACCTCGCCTCCCATGTCGCTGGTCTCCCGCCCTCCGGAATCCGCAAGTTCTTTGATCTTGTCGCCACGATGAAGGATGTTATTTCCTTAGGGGTTGGAGAGCCGGATTTTGTCACCCCTTGGACCGTGCGAGAAAGTGGCATCTTTTCCTTAGAACAAGGACAGACAATGTATACCAGTAATGCTGGTCTCTTAGAGTTGCGTGAAGAACTTTCTCACCATTTAACAAAGACGTTGGGACTTTGTTACAATCCCTTGAATGAAATCCTCGTAACCGCTGGGGCCAGTGAAGCAGTTGACCTCGTGATGCGGGCAGTGCTCAATCCCGGAGACGTGGTCTTAGTTCCCGATCCATCCTATGTATCTTACGCCCCATGCGCAATATTAGCAGGGGCAAGTGTTCGTTATGTGCCCACCCATGCTAAAGAGAATTTTCGGTTACGCGTCGCAGACTTAAATCAAATGTATACACCAAACGCCAAACTCCTCGTGCTGTCCTACCCAAATAACCCGACCGGTGCCATCATGTGTCGTGAGGACCTTATCCCAATCGCTGAATTTGTCACAAAGCATGATCTTCTCGTTCTTGCTGATGATATTTATTCCGATCTCACCTATGAAGGAAGGCATGTCTCGTTTGCCAGCTTACCTGGCATGCATGACCGCACGCTCTTTGTCAGTGGCTTCTCAAAATCCTACGCCATGACTGGTTGGAGAATTGGCTACGTCGCTGGACATAGTGACCTGATCAGCGGTCTGACTAAAATCCACCAATACACCATGCTCTGTGCCCCCATTATGGGACAAATAGCAGCCTTAGAAGCGTTACGCTCTGCCTCTGAAGCTAAAGACGATATGGTGACGGCTTATGATCGACGACGTCGTCTTATGGTTCACGGCTTTCGGCAAATGGGTCTCGACTGTTTTGAGCCCTTAGGCGCTTTTTATGTATTTCCCGATATTTCGAAGACGAACTTGTCTTCTGAGGCGTTTGCCGAAGAACTCTTAAGAGAAGAAAAAGTGGCGGTAGTTCCTGGTACCGCTTTCGGCCCTTCTGGAGAAGGCTATATTCGCTGTTCTTATGCTTATTCCATAGAGCAGCTTCAGGAAGCCCTTATACGTATTTCGCAGTTTGTGGAACGCAGATTAAGCAAACTATAGGAGCTTCGAATGTACTTGTCCAACTAACGAATCTTACTAAAGGCACACGGATCTACATGACCTGTGTGCCTTTGAGTTTTTGAAAAAGCTACTCAACAACTAGACTCTCCGATATAAGGCTTGATAATCGGCGGTACCGATTGATCTGTCGCGCGTTCTGCCAACCAACGTATACTCCGTCCATCTTGAAGATTGCATAGCGCTAAAAAGGCATTGCGCTGAAGAACTCCCTTACCACGCCACCCTGCAGACGTCGTTTTAAAACTTCGTTGAAACTCCCCTTTAGTTAAACTGAGTGTTTCCATTAGATCGACCCCCCGCCGGAGCGAAGATGTGGTTAGTGCAGATGAAATCGTCTGTTCCGCCTCTAGTCTTTTTTGATTGTGTGGACAAACTTCCTGACAGGTGTCACAGCCGAATATTCTTAAGCCAAGTCTTTTGCCCTCCTCAGGCGTGAGCACTTCTTTACTCTGAGTAAGATAAGAGACGCAGTGTTTTGCCGCAAACAGGTCCTTCCCAAGAACTTGCGCGGGACAGGCCTGCACACATCGTTCACAGGTTCCACATTGCTCTGGTATGTGGGGATAATCTGGTTCAAGCTCCTGATCCAAAAGGAGCAACGCTAAGGCCACGAACGAACCGTATCCTGGAACAATTAGCTGTTGGTTTCTGCCTATCCATCCGACACCTGCTCTAATAGCGAAGGCTCGTTCTACTAAAGGTCCTGTATCCACTTGCCGTCGTGTGGTCCCCGGCCAGCCATTGCTAGCCATGATCTCAACCAGACTATTAATCTTCTGATTCAAAACGTCATGATAGTCTGCCCCCACTGCAGAGCGGGAAAGAATCCCCTCCCCTTCCACAGGAAACGCCGAATAAGGGAGCGGATAGACCAAGGCCACGACTGACTGACAAGCTTGCCATCCTGCTTTGGGGTTGATTCGAAGCTCAATTTCCGTGACTTCAAAAGGAGTCGCCAACCCTTGAGTACTTCGTGTTTGTAGCAACTGGGCTAAACTTTCAATGGGTTGCGCTGTAGTAAACCCGATACCGGTAAAACCCAACTCCCGGCTCCATTTTTGCATATTCGATTTCCAACGCATCTGTTCCACAGCGTCCACGTGCTCCTCCTAGGTTAAAATAACCCCCTCACGATATCTTCATGAGGAGGCTATAGCTTTATATCCATACCTATTTAGACAAACTGTCCATAAGCCCTTTGAAGTTCAGTCATTGAGCCATTTCGGCGACCTTGGTGTTCCTTTTTGCATTTCTAGTTCGACTTCCATACTCCAAGTTAGAATTTTTTTTGTCGATGCTAGTCTTTAATAGTCTTGTTATCATCCTCTGATATAAGGACGAATTTTTCTTTCGGAGCCCCACACATTGGGCATCGATCGGGGGCCTCGTCTCCTTCGTGGATATATCCACACACACTACATTGCCATTTTTTCATGATGAACCTCTTTCTTCCTTTACCTACTTGCTAGCCCTAAAGAAGGCGTAGGTCATCGGATCTCCTTCTTGAAGTATCTCCCCATTGGTAACGTCTGCTAGGAATAACGTATGTGTCCCCGCATCCATCTGACTCAACACTGTTGCTTGCATGGTTACCAGCGCATCATCGAGCAACAGGATTCCCGATTCTCCTCGATGAACAGCCAAACCTTCAAACTTATCCGTATCACGACCCGATCGATAACCGAAGCGTCGTGCATGATCTTGACCTGTTTGATTGAGCACCGAAACACCAAACTTCCCACTCTTTTGAATTAATTCATGGGTAAAGTTTTGCTTATTGATACCGATGGCCAATCGCGCCGGATCTGAGGTAATTTGAAAGCAGGTATTCGCACATTGACCGTTGTCTCGGCCTTCAAAGTGTGTTGAAATTATATATAGACCGTACGAAATCCGGTAAAGGGCCTGACGAATGGCTTTTTCTTTGTCCGGTTGTTCGATGATGGGCTTAGCAACCGGTTTTATAGTAGTGTCAGTATTAGGTTTATCCGACTCGAGAATAAGTTCGAAGTAGCTAGCATCTACCCCACAAATCGGACAGATCTCTGGTGGGTTTTCGCCATTATGGATATACCCACATACGGTACAGCGCCATTGTTTTTCCATTGAAGTAGCAACCCCTTTCATTGGAAAAAATTATAACTTTACAATTCCTGCAAGTCAAGGTTTATTTAATTTTATGTTACTTGATACCTCTCGACTTTCTCTTTGCCGATGTTGTTACCGAACCCGGTTTCCAATAGAATCCATACTCTCGTTCCAGAAATTGACGGTCTGTCAGTCTATGCTTCGTGTCCATCATGACCTGGAGGCGTACTTGTTCTTTGAACCGACCGAAACGCTCCCCGACAAGATCTTTGCCATGAGCATATTCTTCGAACGAAGCCCAATCGAGCTGACTCGCTCGCTCTACCAAGAAAACACAGGCCTTTCGGATTTCACCCTGAATCTCATCTAAGCAACCGATTTGATTTGCAGCATCTTGTTTCCCACCAAGATAATCCGCCCGCCACAGATCGAGCAGATTATCAAGTCTTTGTTTCTCAAATACCTGCCCATTCCAGCCGATCTCCCATGCAAAGCGGCGAGTCTTAATACGAAATTTGGCTTGATCCATTTCTCCTTTTAATTCACTCATAAAGGTAAGTGTCCCTAACATATGATGTCCTACTAGATACTCAAGTTCTCGTTCACCATGACTTCCTCCAGGCAGGACCATACTCCATCGAAAACGAGGTAAGATTTCTTTAACTAACCGAGCACTTTCCCTCTCGTGTTGTAGAAAGTGCCGCTTCCCATCTGGAACCATCTCAATGTGTTTCTTTTGTGTAGCTCGTGCTGGTTTGATTCGTTTTACGACAATTGTATCCGGATAGTTATCAAGTTTTCCCCCGTTGACCTCTGCTACTTTGTTCGCCCACCGTTCTAAATTCTTTCCTCGCAACTTAAATCCATCCACTTCATACCCGTTTTCTGTGAGTCGAATAGTTCCCCAAACGTTGCACTCACGACTGGCAGTTTCCCATTTTCCTAGATCGTGAAATAATGCCGCTAAACGCAAGAATATACGCGGATCAGTATTTTTTACGACGTGTCGAGTATGTTCCCAGGCATCTTTGGTATGGTAACGATTTTGAACAAGTCCTTTTAGCCTGGCCAGTTCAGGAATACAAATCTGGAAGAACCCTAAGTCGTCTAGCAGTCCTAAGGCCTTGTCTATGTTATCTAAAACCAGAATTCGTCCAAATTCCTCAGTTAACCGTTCAGCTGAAACCTCCTGAAGGTGGGGAACGATTTCTAGCGCGGCCAGCCATGTCTCTGGCTCGATCGTTAAGTCGTAACGCACTGCTAATCTAATGAGACGCATTACTCTGAGCGGATCTTCCTTAAACCGATCAGCTGCGCACCCACATGCTTTCAGTCGTCGTTCCTGCAAGTCTTGAAGCCCGTTTAAAGGGTCTGTGATTTGACCTGTCCGAACGTCTTGAAATATTGCATTCAGTGTGAAATCTCTGCGCAGGGCATTCGTTTCTATCGCTCCTGTGAACGCTGCGAGGTCCACTCGATCTGCCCCCTGGAATAAACTGACCGTCTGTTCGTGCGCGCCTATCAGATGAGGCTTATAACCCCAATCTGACAATTTCTTTTCTATCTCCAGTAGGGGAAGTGCCACAACTGCATCGATATCCTTAGACGGAATTCCCAATTGCGCATCGCGAACTGCTCCCCCCACAATATAGACGGGACTTAGCTCACTAAGCCTTGTTAAAATTTTTCGTTGAAATTCTGTGCCGATCATCCAACCCCTCCACTCTAACTACTTGCGGTTGCTTTTGTATATTTCCCAAACACACTCTTTTCTAATCCCATGCAAGAGGGGACGGTTCTTGACTTGCATTCGGATGCAAGTCAAGACCGTCCCCTCTCCCCTTCTCTCACTTTTTATCCGAGCACGGAAATTTTAGGTCCGATTTTTATATGCCAGGTGCTTTCTGGACCAGCTTCTCCATCGAGATCTGAATGAATCGGACGATCTGTGAAGACCTTCAAATCCGTGGTGTGGAATTTTATAATTTTATCGGTGTTAACGGTTTCTCCCGTCAAAACGCTCACGAGGAGGCGGAGGGTTTCTGGCCAACCTGCTGCTGGAACAATTAATATGTCCAGCTTCCCATCAGTTAAGGAAGCATTGGGCACAAGTTTTCTGAGTCCCCCAACTGAGAGGCCGTTCACGGCCATAAACAAAACAACCTCTTCCTGATATCGTTTTCCATCATTCTCAAACTCAACATGAAAGGGTTTGTATGACGGTAGTGTTTCTATGCCTTTAAGAAAATACGCTAATTGCCCAAGCGTATTTTTAACACGGGTGTCAACCTTTTGAGAAACATCGGTTAACAGTCCCGCGCTAGCTACATTGACGAAATATTGGTCATTAATCATTCCAGTATCAATTTCAAACGTGTTTCCATTGCCAATGACTTTGCACGCTTCTGGAATGGTATTCGGCAAGTGTAGCGCATAGGCTAAGTCATTCGCTGTCCCAACAGGCAAAATCCCCAAAACTGGCCGTTTTTCGACTGGTATTTTAAGTAAACCGTTGACTGCCTGATGGATACTGCCATCTCCCCCGGCAATCACTAAACGATCGACATCCATACTTTGGGAAGTAATCTGTTCAATATCTTCGGAAGAGGAAGCCCGATGGATACTTACCTCATTCCCACTTTCTTGAAAAATGCGGATCACTGTATCCAGCTGTGAAGTTAATTTACGCCGACCAGCGTAGGGATTGTAGACCAGACGTAATCGTTTACTCTTCATGACCTCTTGTCATCGTCTCCTATTCCTGTCCTTAATATCCTCTACTTATATCAATATGATTAAGCATTTGAGAAAAGTCCGGATAAACCTTTAAATTCTTTGTAAAGATTTCAAACGTTCTTGCCACATAATGTGGTGAGCGCCCAGCAATATGAGGCGTCAATAAAACGTTTCCCATCTCCCAAAAAGGACTACTTTCGGATAGCGGTTCCTGAGCAAAAACATCTAAGGCCGCAGCACGAATTTTTCCCGTTTTTAATGCTTCCACGAGAGCTGTCTCGTCGACCACTGCCCCCCGAGCAACATTGATCAAATAGCTTCCTGTTTTCATTTGATTGATTAACTCTCTATTAAACATTCCAAAGGTCTCCGAGGTTAGCGGTACAATCACGATCACAACATCGCTCATACTCAAGAAAGCCCTCAAGTCGTTGATCATCCCAATTCGATCGTAGGCTTGATGATTTTTCACGCTGTGACTAATACCCCAAACTGTCATCCCAAAGGCTCGACATTTTTTGGCCACAGCCTCACCAATACTTCCTGCCCCAACGATGCAAACAGTTTTGCCATACAGTTCCTCAATACGCACCTCGGGATCCCAGACTTTTCGCTCTTGATGGTGAATTGAGATTTGGCCTTGGCGCATGATAGTAAGGATACTCCATAGGATATGCTCAGACATCTGAATCTGGTGTGCACCCCGAGCGTTCGTTAACACAATCCCTCGCCCTGCCATTGCTTGGAGAGGTAAATGATCAATCCCTGCACTCATGACCTGAATCCAGCGCAACTTTGGAAAATGAAACAATGTCTCCTCAGTTATATCTTGTCCAAAACTAACAAGCACTTCAACGTCTTGATCAACCTGCGAGAAGTCTTTGACGCCCAAGAACTCAGCATTACTCAGTATGGAGCGAACTTGTTCCCTTTGCTCCTTTCGCACTGGCAAACTGCATAAAATTTTCATATCCCACTCCTCCGTACCTCAAGATAGTTCAACTTAAGTACTCTGCACCGATACTCTTTACGACTTCAAATTCTCTGGGTTCAAACCTTCAAGTTCCGGTAAGACAAAGCGACCATCTTTGCGAATTAACGTCTCATCAAAATATATCTCCCCGCCGCCGTAATCTGGTCTTTGAATGCACACTAAATCCCAATGAATAGCCGATTTATTTCCATTATCACAGTCATCATAACAGGATCCTGGGGTAAAGTGGAAACTTCCATCTATCTTTTCATCAAACAGTGTGTCTTTCATGGGTGTATGAATATAGGGATTGACTCCAATTGCAAATTCTCCGACATAGCGCGCTCCCTCATCTGTGTTAAACACGGAGTCGATGCGTTCTGTATCATTGGCAGTCGCCCGGACAATCTTCCCGCTTTCAAATTCTAAAACAATGTTATCATATGTAAAGCCCTGGAACAGCGAAGGGGTATTATAACTGATCCGCCCATTGATCGAGTCTCTTACCGGTGCAGTAAATATCTCCCCATCAGGGATATTAACATGCCCATCACACTTGATCGCTGGCATCCCTTTGATAGAGAATACCAAATCTGTCCCCGGTCCAAGAATGCGCACTGTATCCGTTTTCTCCATCAGAGTTTTCAGTGGATCCATCGCTCTTGACATCTTAGAATAATCTAAGTTACACACATTAAAGTAGAAATCCTCAAACCCTTCGATGCTCTTGTTCGCTAACTGCGCCATAGAAGCGTTTGGATATCTCAACACACACCACCTTGTATGCGGTACCCGCTGCTCGGTATGCACAAGTTTTTGGTAGTGAGAGGAATAGATTTTCATAGTTTCGGAGGGGACATCTGCCCATTCATTAGCATTTTCACCTGCTCGGATTCCGATATAGGCCTGCATTTCTTTCATACGAGCAAGGTCCCAGCGGGTCATGGCTTCTGCCTGCTCAACCGTGTATTCTTTTAATAGTCCTCGCATTAAGGTATGATTAATAGTAGACACAAAGGGTAAACCACCAGCTTTATAGGCATGATGAACAAGGGCCTGCGCGAGTACGATATCTTGCCCTACCACTTCTATAAGTATTTTCTCGTTAGGTTGCAGGGCAATAGAGTAGTTGATTAAAGAATCTGCAAGTTTTTCAATGCGAGGGTCTTTCACTTTGGGGCCTCCTTACAATCTAAATTTAAACAATGACCTCTTATGGTGTTATATTCTTCATCGGTAATAATTTTCCTTTTTTATTATCTCACTTCAAATTGTATGTTACAAGAATGCCCGATCAGTGAACCTTTCAAACGGGCACTCTATTATTGACTAGGAGGAATTATGGACACACATCATTCTTTATGGGAATACCGTTTACAAGCGGAGGATTCCGGTCAGAAATACCTTACGATCCTACTCCACAAATTTCATTTCTCACTTAGGTTACTACAGAAGTTGAAGCAAGGGGAGCGCGTATGGGCTAATGGTAACTTCACTTACTTAACAGCACGAGGCAAAGAAGGTGACCTGTTAAGCATTCAACTTTTTTCTGATGAGGAAACCACCATTCCTGGAGAGAATCTCCCCCTTGAAATTCTCTATGAAGATGAATACCTATTAGTGGTTAATAAGCCCGTCGGTCAAGTCGTTCATCCGACACACCGTTATCTTACGAACACCTTAGGTAATGCGGTTGTCGGTTACTGGGAACGCAAAGGAGAACAGCATCGTTATCGTCCTATTCACCGGATTGATCGGAATACCTCGGGCGTCGTCATCATCGCCAAAAATCAATTCGCACATCAACAACTCGCTTGGCAACTGGAACGTGGTCATATTCAGAAACGATACTTTGGTTTCGTAGAAGGGGTAGTTCTCGAAAATGAGGGTACTATCAACGACCCCATCGGGTTTGCAGCCGATAGTTTCATCAAACGCCAGTCCCAACCCGATGGTCAACCAGCCCGGACACATTATAGAGTTCTCCACCGCTATCCCAGCGCCACTTTTCTGGAGTTTATCCTAGAAACCGGGCGTACCCATCAAATTCGTGTCCACTGTGAAGGCTTTAAACACCCCTTGCTCGGAGATGATCTTTACAATGGGGATACCACCTTACTTTCCCGTCAAGCCTTACACTCCTCAATGTACGCTTTTTTACATCCTGTAAGTAAAGTGCCGATGGTCATCCGAGCGCCCTTTCCAGAGGACCTTCGAAACTTAATTAAAAAGTTAAATACATGATCTACTTGGTAAAAAATCACTTACTCAATTCTTAGAAATTAGGGAAACTTAACTACAATGGAATCCTATAAGTCAACGAATTCGTAAAAAAGAAAGAGGATGTTAACAATGGGAATTATTACAAATCTGAAATGGAAAATTTCTAAACTCAAACAATGGTTTATGATTAGGTTTATAATACGTTTCAAAAGACTCAAATTGTAAATTGAAATCTAGATTCCCACTATTCAGGACGGACAGTAACGATTGCTTGAACTCTGCCGACTTGCCCATCAGTGAATCTTACCTTAATTCCTCTCGGATGGGACTGAGAGTTAGTCAAGATATCCTTCACAACCCCTCGTGTCAGTTTGCCAGTTTTTTGATCGTTTTTCAAGACAATGTCCACAGTAATCCCTGGATTAATATCTTTTCTAATCTGACCGTGCATTCATAAAACTCCTATCACTTTTTAACCTGCGAGAGTTAATACCTCAAGCTTTCTTTTCCTTTGGGAGATCCCTGATCTCAGTAAGAAGCTCTACCTCCACGCTTGGGCCTTTTGGAGCAGGGGTCTCTTGCGCTTTTTTTCGATAGTGTTGCCCTTCGTCGCAAACTCTTTAAATTCCATAATCATACTCATATACTATACTCCTTTCATTGACATTTTATCACTTTCTCCACAAAGTCTTAAATTCCTCTTACATATCCACTTTGTCCAAGTGCGAGGTTCTAAGACCCTCGCACTAAGTCCCGAAGTTCATCTAAAGTTGACCGACTTCATTAAGATTTTAGCTAGTTGGTCGCTTATCTTTAGTATGCAATAAAACGAGAGCAATGGTGATCCCTGTTAACACTAAACCGAAACTGACGGCGATACCATGAGCCATGACCGTGGCGGGAATATTAAAGGATAGCAAGCCAGACGGCGATTGATAGCCTACTCCAAAGGACAGAAAACGTACGCCGGGAATAAAACCGACTTGATACATAATATGTCCAGCTAGGACTAGAGGAGTAAATGCAAAAACCAACTTAACGCGTAGAGAGGCTGCTTTTTTCTTAAAGGGTTTAGCGATCGTCCAAGTGAGCATTCCTCCGGCAAAGCCTGCCCCCCAATAGCTCAGACTAAACCAGACTTTAGAGGTTGTGGAAGGCCAGTTTCCTTGGAGCGGCGCAAAGTAGTTAAGCGGAAGTAAAATGGCTAACATGACCCCGATAAACACGACATATCCTTGGTTAACTCGAACTAGATGCCAAACTTCACGACCAGCGAGACGCAAATTAACCTGCACAGAACCATTCGGACAGTTCCTAACACAGTTAAAGCACAGTTTGCAGTCTAAATTATTATCTAAGAACGGAAGATGTTGAGACATTGGACAACCAGGAACGTTTCCCTTGCCGACGTAGCACTCAAAAGTCGTGCACTTATTCAGACACACCGTGGCATCCGCCCGGACCTCCAACATTGAACCAATAGACGCTGTCCCAATAAACCCTCCTAACGGACAAAAGTGCCTACACCAAGTATGGCGCGGAAAGAGTATGGCGATAAAAATTGCACTAACCTGAATAGATATTAACAAGACGGCAGTGTAACTAGGATTAAATCGCATATCCGTAATCACTTCAACCCAAAAAATCATTAGAAATAGAAAACTGACCAACAAGTAATCATATTTTATGATAAACTCTGGAATCGCACGATTTATGTGCGCTTTTTTTTGCACAAAATCCATAATCGTTGAGAACGGGCAGACCGTGCACCACAATCTACCTAAGAACGGAGAAATTAGGGCGAGTGCTGGCCACCATAAACCCCAGACTAAAGCAAAGATCTTAGTAGAAACTGCAATTTCAGGAGTAAACAGCAATAATAGGACTAAAGAGACAAACAGAGTTGCCGTTGCCAGCCTTAGCCAGCCAAGAAATGTTCCCTTCTTCAGCATGTTTTCTAGCTTCGGCCACGCTAAAACGTTTATGGTACGTCCGTTTTGTTCAGCCGTGGGACCAAAAAAGATCTGCTCTAAGCCAATAACATCCTGCTCGGCAATATAAAAGGCTCTTTCAATGACTTGAATTAATTCTGAGACATTGCCCTGATGGTAATGATGAGAGAGCAACAGTTGAGTTGCTTCCTGATTTAGAGTCGGGACGTTTCGATGGTTCTTCTGGGCCAGTTTCTCTAGAAATCCTTGAGCAAGAATGGGAATATCTCGCTTACGTTTCCGTAAGGGAGTTATTTCATACGTATGAGCAAAGCATTCTCTAAGTTCCGGAATGATAATCTTCCCCAAATCATTCGGTTCTTCGTCCAGCCCGGCAATGACAAAACATTTTCTTTTTTGAAAGTTCATAGCTTCGGCAAGTTTAAGTTGGGTATAAGCCGATATGAGGTTTATTTCGCGTATGAACAAAGTTCCGCCCTCAGCAATATCGAACAGATTCGAGTTAGGAAAGGCTCCGGAGTCCTCCTGGTTGACAGGTTCCGTGATTAAGTCCCTCCATTGCTGATCAAAGCGTCGTCCATCCACAACAACAAATGGGGCATCAGTTCCGGATTGACGTTGATGAACGTACCACGCCATCATCTGGCGACCGGTACCCCGTTCTCCTGTGAGAAGCAAATGTCCTTTGGGGTTAGCGAGTTCTTCTAGCTTCCGTTCAACCTCTCCTGTTGTGCGGGCCCCTCCCCAAAGTCCATAAAACTTGTCTTTATATTGGGTAAGCTGCAAAGTAGAGCGTAAAATTTCCTTATATTTGGCTTCTGAGAGTATGAGATTGGCTTCATTTAGATCTTCCGTCAATCGAGCAATAAACGTTTGGTACAATTTCGGCCAGCGCAGAAGCATGCGCGCAAAGCTTTCTGCATCCAACGCCAAGACCTGACATTCCTCTTGGCAAAGAATTGTTATTTCGGAGGGTTTACCATTTAGCAAAGATAATGCCCCAAAGGTATCTCCTAAACCTAATGATCTGACCCGCCACAATCGTTGTCCTTCTTTTTGGATCATAACGTCAGCTTTTCCCTTAGTCAGAATATAAAAGGAATGCTTTTCCTGCCCCTGCTTAATAATCTCAGAGCCTAAAGCAAAGTTTTCCCAGCGAAAGTCGTTAGCCAACTCAGCTAACTCTGCGGATGATAAATCGGAAAGCAGCTCAATATTTGATAGACTATATACTTTATCGTCACTCATACTATCCTCCATGAAGTAGAAATAATTGAACAATTGAAATACTTATTATTCTTAGAACTATAACTATAACTTATATGAACTCTTCTGCCAATACCAACTTCTTTCCATACAAACTTCTTCACATTTTAGACGTAGTTAGCATGCATTGAATCCACCTATAGAATTTCAACTGAAGTATTATTGATATTTACTAGATGTTAATGTACAATGTCTATATATTATTAAACATTACAAGGATGTGTTTGCATTTTGAATATTTCAGAGCTTTTTTGGTCTGCTTCATTTGACGACCTCAAATGTGGCTATGTCCAAGAAAATGATCATTTTGTCTGCCTACTGTGTGGGGAAAAAATTGAGAAAGGGCTTGTCTATCCCGTGGAAGGGGTTCTCTATGAAGCGGAACGCTATATGCGCCTCCACATTGATAAAGTTCATCAATCGGTGTTTGATTATCTAACTCAATTGGACAAAAAAATAACCGGTCTTACCGAACATCAGACCCGCCTTATCAAACTTTTCCACCTGGGAAAAAGTGATGGAGACGTACAAAAGGAACTGGGTATCGGCAGTGCGTCTACGATTCGCAATCACCGCTTTGCCTTAAAGGAGAAAGAACGTCAAGCTAAAGTATACTTAGTGATGATGGAACTCCTCAAAGAAAAGAACAAACATGAATCAACCTATCTAGCTCCTCCCAAAACAGCCAAGATGGTGGATGACCGTTATAAGGTTACCCAGGAAGCTAGTGTAAGATTATTAAAGACGCTCTTTCCAGAAGGCACAGAAGGACCGTTAAAGACCTTCTCAATCAAGGAAAAGAACAAGCTAGTTGTCTTGCAAGAAATCGCTAAACGGTTTCTTGGTGGACAGATCTATACTGAAAAAGAAATCAATCAGATCTTGAAACTTGTATATCACGATTTCGCAACCCTCAGACGGTATTTAATCGAATACGGTTTTCTCGATCGAACCCCAGAGGGAAGTAAATATTGGCTAAGAAATGATTCTGAACACAAGGAGGAGACAACTATGGATCGTAAACAAGAACTAAAACAGCAATATAAAGAGACCAAAATTGAGGCAGGAGTCTATCAGATCAAAAACACTAAAAATGAAAAAATCTTACTCGAAAGCACCCCGAATCTCAAGACAATCAATGGCAAGCGATTTACACTAGACATGGGATCTTACCAAAACAAACTCCTTCAGAATGAATGGACAGAATTTGGAGCAGAGGCCTTTGTTATTCAAGTGTTAGAAATCTTAGAAATCCCAGAAGAAGGATATTTTGATGCTAAAGATGGCTTAAGAAAGCTTAAAGAAAAATGGCTAGAGCAGCTTCAACCATACGGGGAACGCGGCTATAATATTCGAAAAGCAATTCCTCGGAATGCCTAAGCCATACAACCTGCTGCAAGACATTACTAGAGTTGTTTGTGTCATAACCAATCTCAAAATCCAGAATAACTAATCGCCTTTTCAGACCCTTGAACTGTTAAAAGAGTGGGTGTACTCTAATACAAGCACACCCACTCTTTTCTCGACCAATTTCACTTCTTTTTGCAGACAGGAGCTTGTAGTTCCGTCAGGTAGTTCTCTGGGTTGGATTCGCACCAAGGACCTTTATGATAGATCGCCCTCGTGGGCCCACTCATTTCATAATTATTTGAAGCCATCCATACACCCAGTGCATGATATGCTCCAGTGAGTTGTTCGAATGGGCCCTGATGCATCACGACCGCCATTTCTTGAACGGCTTCGAGCTCTCTCAGCTTTATCCTTTCTGAATCAGCAACCGCCACGTTGACACACATGGTTACTTCAACATCCACATCACTTTCCTTGTATCCTGGGTCGTGATATATTGCATAACTAGTAGCTGAACACTTAAGACCATTCTTATCTGCAAATTCTTGTAGTTCTCCCCATAGTCTTCCTTCAGCATTGTATGCAGGAATAATATCTCTTAACGAAACCACCATACAAGCTGGTATACTTTTCAATGCAATTTCATAGTTCATGTTTGAATCCTCCTTACCAATAAATCTGATTAAGGTTTCAACCCTTAATAGCTTTTCATTTTCTTTTTCAATCGTCTCTGAAATTTCAGACTTTCTTTTTTGCAAAAGTATGAGCAGTAGTTGTGGATCCCATTCTCTTTCCATAATTCCTGATATTCCAGAAAGCGAAAATCCCATCTCCTTCAAGACAAGAACGCGGTTGAGGCGTGGAATCTGATCCGCAGAATAGAAACGATACCCTGTGAAATTATCAATAAGTTGCGGTTTAAAAAGCCCGATTTCATCGTAGTGTCTTAGCATCCTAATGGAAACTCTCGTGAGCCTTGAGAAATCACCAATCTTAAACATTATACCTCCTCTTTTGGATTCGCAATCCGGATTGCAATTTTATTCTAAACCCTCACACTGTGTGAGGGTCAACATAATTCTTTCACTAAATATGACATAAATCAAACAGAAATTAAGCAAGGCTTAGGGAAGTGATCCCTAAGCCTTGCCTTCTTGTATTGGTATAACTCATAGGAGAGTGTTTAAGCCTGTTTAGCCTTAGAAGCTTTCTTTTGAAAAGGTCTCATCAGAAGCTTTAACAATTCACTAAAAATCACAACACTAAATGTGAAGCCAATAATCTTAAACCAGATATCCATTTCCAGCGGAACTGTTTTAAAGACTTGCCCACCAAACTGTGTGACTAAGATTTGAACGAGGAAGGTCAAGAACACGACCCCTACCATGGTTTTATTTCTAAGGAGATTGGGGAAAATACTCGTTACGCCAAACTCTCGACTGTTAAAGGCATTCCATAATTGGAACAAGACAAACGAAGTAAACACAATCGTCGATTGTTGGGCCTCTGTACCACCGAGTGCCTGTGTTTCCATAAGCATCAGTAAAGCAGCAACAATAAATAAACCATTACTCAAAATTTTGAACAGCATGTCCTTCGTAACGATGGAAGCATTTCTTCTGATAGGCTGTTTCTCAAGCAAGTGCTCTCTTGGGGGTTCTAGACCCAAGGTTAAGGCAGGCGGTCCATCCATGATAATATTCACCCATAACAGCTGTAGGGTCGTAAAGGGCATTCTAAACCCAAGAAGTTCTGCCAAGATAACCGTGACAAACGCGACAACATTCACGGTAAGCTGAAACTGGATAAAACGTTGAAAGTTTTCATAAATACCTCGTCCCCACTTAATAGCTTGAACTATGGTGGAGAAAGAGTCATCTAATAAAACGATATCAGCGGCTTCCTTGGAGACTTCCGTTCCCGCGATCCCCATAGCAACTCCAACATCCGCAGCTTTCAAGGCGGGAGCATCATTAATCCCATCCCCCGTGACTACCACTGAGTTATTGTTTTCCTTCAAGAGTTTGACAACTCTCATTTTAGCAGTCGGATTTGAACGGGCTATGACCACGATTTTATCGAGCTTACTCTTAAGTTCTTGATCACTCATTTCATCGATATCCGTGACTTCAAGGACTAATGAATCCTCTTTCACAATTCCGAGTTGATTGGCGATAGCTCTTGCCGTATTAATGTTATCGCCCGTTAATATTTTGACGGTTATTCCAGCTTGTCGACAGTGATCAATAGCTTGTTTTACGTCTGAACGCAGGGGATCTTCGATACCTATAAAGCCTGTGTAGATAAGATCTTTTTCCACGTTATAGATATCTTCCCATTGAGGCTCATCCGTAAAATCATTATAAGCGAACCCTAAGACCCTTCTGGCTTTATCCTGAAGTTTTGTGATACTTTCTTCGATGGCCTTTTTATGGTCTGGAGTCATCGGAATTACTGTTCCATTATAGAGAATCCGGTTACAAATATTTAAGACTTTTTCAGGGGAGCCCTTCGTATACAGTCTAAAGCCATTATCTCTTTGATAAGCTGTCGACATCATCTTTCTGGCCGAAGTGAAATTGTAATCAGCTACAGGCTCACTGAACTCTTTGCGGTAATGCAGATAGTTTATATTATTCTTATCTGCACAGACCAGCAGCGAGCATTCGGTCGGATTTCCTAAGAATTCGTAGGCACCATCTTTTTTCGAAATATCGGCAGTTGAGTTTAAGCAAAAATTCTGAAGCATGATCTCACAGGGTACCTTTTCGACCGGAACGTCTTTTCCATCGCACCAAACATCTACCACTGTCATCCTGTTTTCAGTCAAAGTCCCTGTTTTATCAGAACATACAACATTCACAGAGCCTATGGTTTCACAGGCAATCAGTTTACGAACTAAGGCATTATTCTTAGCCATTTTCTGCATATTAAAAGCAAGGGTAATGGCCACCATCGTTGGCAATCCTTCAGGTACTGCCGCAACGATCAAGGCTACGGAAGTAACAAAAGCATCCTTTATGCCTGGCAGAGCAACACTGATATTATCCAAAACAAGAATTCCATGTCTGTACATATTGAACAATTCGAACAGAAAGATTCCTGCTGCCGCTATTGAACCGATGATGGAAATTCTTTTTCCAAGATCCGATAATTTTTGTTGAAGTGGTGTTTGAGATGTTATTTCTTCTTTAAGTTCAGTCGCAATTTTACCCATTTCAGTCTCGTCACCAATGGACGTGACAATGGCAATTACTCGACCTTCAAGCACCATAGTCCCGGAATAAAGCATATTTTTTCGTTCAGCAAGGGGACAGTTTTCTCTCTCAATTTTCGCAGAACTTTTGGAAGCAGCATCCGCTTCTCCTGTCAGCATCGATTCGTCGATTCCAAGACTTGAGGAGTGAACTACTCTAGCGTCAGCAGGAACTTTATCTCCCGTTTCCAAATGAATAATATCTCCTATGGTTAGGTCACTCTGGGATATATAGACAATATTGCTATCTCGTACTACTTTAACATGAACGTCTTCACTCATTTGAGATAAGGCTTCGAAGGCTTTATCCGATTTACCCTCTTGAATGATGGCAATCGACGTGGCAATTAAGACCGCAACAAAGATTCCTATGCCATCCGCTAAATGACCCATTGCGAGGGATATCAACGCTGAAATCAGAAGAATCACGATCAACGGTTCTTTGAGACTTTCAAATATCTTGACAAAAATACTTTCCTTCTCTTTGGGAGTAAAAACATTTCTCCCATACCGCAGAACTCTTGCTTCAACTTCAGAAGTTGATAATCCCTGTTCTTCATTACTTTCTAAATCATCGATGACTTCTTGTGCAGTTTTTTGAAAAAAATCCACGGGTAGTTTCCTCCTTTAATTTCACTTTGCTAACTGTTTCGGTTTGCTTTCTATTATTTACTAAACACCCTCTCTTTACTAATTCGCTGGTCATGACTCGAACCTGAGTGATTGAGATTAGACCATCGCTATGGAAGAGATCGCCAGCAGGGAGCGGTTAGAAAGTATAAAAAAAGACTCCTAACACAGCCAACAATTGGCTATGTTAAAAGTCTCGTCACCTTCACGGTTTACAAAGTCAGGTAGGTTTCCCTACCGGGTATGTTGCCTTTGTAATTCAACTACTCCCTCTTAACTTATTATAGTTTACTGCAATTATATTAGCTTGTCAAATTAGTTTTTATACGAGTTCCACTATGTGTTTTCGCTTTTAAGCGGAAACACAGTCCAAATCTTTATATTTTTATGCATCAACAAAATAAGAGAGCGATTCCAACGGTTTTATTGGAATCGCTCTTCTCTGAATTCTTTTTATTTGAAGTATCTGTCCAGCAGGCCCTTAAAGGCTGCTCCATGCCTAGCTTCATCCTTACACATCTCATGAACGGTATCATGGATTGCATCATAGTTTAACTGCTTAGCTTTTGTGGCAATATCTTTTTTACCCTGACATGCGCCAAATTCTGCTTCCACCCTTAACTCTAAGTTCGTCTTGGTATCTGCGCAGACAACGTCGCCCAGCAATTCCGCGAACTTTGCGGCATGTTCCGCTTCTTCAAAAGCTATCCGCTTGTACGCCGCTGCAATCTCGGGAAATCCTTCTCGGTCCGCTTGACGGCTCATGGCTAAATACATTCCTACTTCAGTGCACTCACCCATAAAGTTCGCTCTGAGGCCTTCTAGTATTTCTGCATCGACACCCTCCGCAACCCCGATTTCGTGTTGATCTGCCCACTGCATGATGCCATCGCTTTTCTCCATAAATTTGTCACTTGAAGACTTACAATGTGGACACTCTGCTGGTGCTTCATTCCCCACAAAAGCATAACCACAGACTGAACATATAAATTTTTTCATAAAATAACTCCTCCTAAAAATATTAATTCCTTATGGAGTTATTCTATAATAATTTTAAAGAAATAGCAATTGTAATTTATACATAATTTTTATAAATTTTCTCCAATGTTATAAATCAATTTCTCCGTACTCTCCCAGCCAAGACACGCGTCCGTGATTGATTTTCCATAAATATTCTCTCCTATGCCCTGCCTTCCTTCTAATAGATAGCTTTCAATCATCAAACCTTTGATCATTTTTTTAAGCAACGAGTCATATTTCCTACTCATTAACACTTCCCTTGCGATTCTGGGCTGTTCAGCATAACACTTCATAGAATTGGCATGGTTCGTATCGACAATCATCGACGGATTCGATAGTTGAAGTTTTTCATACTCTTTAGCAATGCGTATTAAGTCCTCATAATGATAATTAGGGATATTTCTACCATAGGGATCTACTGCACCTCTTAAAATTGCATGGGTAAGAGGATTGCCTGTTGTTTCGATTTCCCAGCCATTATAGATAAAAGTATGCCCTTGCTGAGCAGCTATGATCGAGTTTAACATAACTGTCAAGTCACCACTAGTCGGGTTTTTCATGCCAACGGGTGTGTCGACACCACTAACAGTTAGTCTGTGTTGCTGATTTTCGACAGAACGAGCCCCAATGGCAATATATCCCAGTACATCTGAGAGATAAGTATAGTTTTCCGGATAGAGCATTTCATCGGCAGCAGGCATGTAAAATTCGCATAATGACCTTAAATGCATCTTCCGGATGGCTTTTATGCCTTCAAATAAATCGGGTTCTTTGCTAGGGTCCGGTTGATGCGCCATGCCCTTATACCCTTCACCTGTTGTTCGTGGTTTATTGGTGTAGATTCTTGGAATAATCAATAGTGAATCTTTTACTTTTTCTTGAACTCCAGCGAGTTTCTCAATATACTCGCAAACTGAATCCTCATTATCTGCTGAGCATGGACCTATTATAAGAATAAATCGATCATCTTTGTCTTCAAAGATATCCCTGATCTCACGATCTCTCTTGAGTTTAATCTCTTCGATGTGCTTTGGCATAGGAATCTGATCGATAATTTCATCTGCTGTTGGAATTCGCTTAATGAATTTTATACTCATTTCCAATTCTCCTTCATAAAACCACAATATCTCTCAGTATAGATTTTTTCTAATAGACTAGCAATCTATCCAGCTAAGTATATTGTATTAATTGCCACGCAATAGGACCTTTGAACTAGGACCTCAGTGCGTTGAGACTATTCTTTTTGATACGACGTAATGATAGAGTAGATAATATTGCTATACTATGGAGGGATTTCTGTGATTTGGCACAAGATTAACACAAAAAAACAAAATCTAATTATTATAGGTGGTACAATCATTTTATCTATTATCGTCATTGGAATTACAAATGTAATTGTCCTTATCAGTTGAATGCCGTATAGAATTAATCGTACCCCCGAAACGAAGACAATGCAAATTAGTTTTGCCTGCTTCTTTCGGGGGTTATTTATGGTCATTTGTGGGTTCATTTAATTAACTTATTGCAATTGCATCCATTACAGTTAATAATACTTTGTAGTGCTAAATGAAAAAGAGGACAAAAGATGATTGAGCGATTCAATATTCAGACTAAAGACCTTAAAATTGGGGGATACATTGTACTTTTATTATCGTCTCTACTCTACGGTGGGAATATCGTAGCAGGTCGCCTCATTGCAGGAGATATTCCACCAGTTGCTTTAGCTGCGTTGCGGGGACTGTTCGGATTGTTAATATTATTTCCGTTAGCCCGGCGTTCCCTACGCCAAAGTCCCACACCAAGCAGACAAGATTTATATCGTTTTGCACTGCTGGGCTTTTTAGGGATAACCTTCGCTTATAGTACCTTTTTATGGTCAATCCAATATAGTTCGGCTACTAATGTGTCGATTATATTCACTACAATCCCGGCAATTACTATCACGCTCTTGGCACTTGGTTGGGGAATTATTCCCTCAAAGTTGCGAGTCATAGGGATTGTGCTCTCCTTTTCAGGCCTTTTAGTCATCATTACTCAGGGATCTTTCACTCGGTTACTTTCTTTAAACTTAAGTCCTAGTGATCTTGTTATGTTGCTCAATGTTCTAGCAGTTTCTTTATTTACAATCCTTGGTCAAGGGGTCATGGCAAAATTTCCACCTATAGTTACAAGTGTCTACTCTCTCCTCTTCGGTACCCTCTTTTTGTTACCCTACGGAATTTGGGAGATGTTTCATAAGAGTTGGCATTTTACAGGTACAAGTATGTTAGTCTTACTGTACATGGGGTGTATCGTTACTGGGATTGCTATCTTGCTTAATTTCGAAGGCATCAGCCGACTTGGCAGCGGAAAAGCCGCCATCTTTGGAAACCTAGCACCTGTTTTCAGCATCTTATTGGCCTACATTTTTCTCGGGGAACGGTTGTCCTTATATCACTGGGTCGGATTTACCCTTGTACTGATTGGTATTGGCTTATGTCTATGGCCTTGGAGTACCAATCAAGAGAATAATCCCTTGGCCTCACTTTGAACCAATTCTCTCTCCCATACTTACACAACATTCTATCCCCTTGGCCGTTTGCTCGATGATATCCCTGTTAATTTTTAAAACTTCTTTTTTTAGAAATAAGATGACAGTAGAACCACCAAACTTAAAATAACCTTTTTCATCGCCTTTGCTTACTTTTCGATCACTATTGTAGGTTTGGATAATAGAACCTACAAACGTCGCACCCACTTCTACGTACAATATCTCCCCAAAATTCTCCGAGTTTAGAATGCTCCATTCGCGTTTATTAGAACAAAATATCTTATTGATTTGATTGATCGACGTAGGATTTACAGAATAATAGAATCCCTTAATTCTTGTGGTTGGGCTACAGGTTCCGTGATCCACAAAATGAAATCTGTGATAATCCGAAGGGCATAACCTGAAAACTAAGCAGCTGCCTCCTTCATAGTCTGCATCGATGGCATCCTGTCCGATTAGCTCTGCCAAAGAATAGGTTAGTCCTTTAACCTGGATAAGGTTCTCTATATCAATACTCTCATACGCCAGAAGCTTCCCATCACAGGGAGATATAAAGCTATTATTATCACTAGCTAGGCGAGTGGTTGCCTTATTTAATTTTCGATAGAAAAATTCGTTAAAATTACTAAACCCTTTTTCAGGGATTTCATAACAACTCATATCAATCTTAAAATCATCCACAAATTTTAAGATTTTCCGTTTACTATGAGCTCTATCACAATAATATCCACAGAGGCTAGACATGAACTTTTTCTTAACCACCAACTCTAAGAGTTTCATTCCCAGAGGGGAAGAATATATCCAATTAATATATGACTCTCCAGCCACTTGTTCAATTTCATAGCTTTCCGTCTTTCGATTATAAAATTTGATCATGGTTACCTCCATCTCAAAACATCCTTATAAAGTACTCATATGCTTTAAACCGTCTATATCCATGATCTTGACTGCGGTTAAATGAAAGTCAATAATCCCCTCATCTCTCATTTTACTCATTTCTCTAGACATGGAGGGACGGGAGACGTTCAGAAAATCCGCGAGTTCGTTCCGGCTTAGCGGCAAAATTATATTCACGTCTCTTCTCCTACGATACTGTTCCAGCAAATACATGCTAATCTTCCCCCGCATGCTCTTAATCGTAAGATATTCAACCTTCTTATTTAACATCATGGCTCTCTCAGATATTACCCTTAAGAAATTATGAATAAGTGTTCTGTGCCAAGAGCACATCCTCTCACATTCGCCGACAATTTTTCCTCTCGGCAAGAAGAGAACAACACAAGGCTCTTGTGCCTGTACAGTTGCTGGCCAAGTCATTTGGTTTGTAAAGGCAATGATCTCGCCGAAAATATCCCCTTGTTTCAGAAGGGTCATTACAATCCTATCCCCTTTGGCATTCTCTTTACTGACCGTTGCAGCGCCTTTAAGAACTATGCCAACGCTCTCATAGGCATCCCCACCTGATACTATATAATCATTCCTGTTATAACTGCACACTCTAGGCTTCAAGCAAACAAGCATGGTCGCAATATCTTCTCGTCCTATTCCTTGAAATAAACTCGTTTTCGAAATTTCTTCAAGATATTTCACCAACAATTTCATGACCGCCTTTGTTATGTATCCTCAGATACCGACTTAGTGCTTTCATTGTAATATAATGAACCTAGTAAAACAACATCTGAAAGGGGTTCTCAACAATGAAACGAAATATTATCAACATAGATGAATCCAAATGTAACGGCTGCGGTCTGTGCGTGACTGCTTGTCACGAAGGCGCCTTACAACTCATTGACGGAAAAGCACGTCTAGTTTCCGAAAGTTACTGCGACGGGCTTGGTGACTGTCTCCCAGAGTGCCCGACAGGTGCCATCATCCTTGAGGAACGAGAAACGGTCGAATATGATGAAGAGGCTGTCAAAAAGCATATCGAGAAAAACAAACCTCAGCCTGAAGCTGCTCTGCCCTGTGGTTGCCCTGGTACCCATGCAAAACTGCTTGCCAAAAAACAACCTGACTCTTTACCTGTTCTCTCCAATGAAACCATACACTCCCAGCTTGGTCAGTGGCCCTGCCAATTAAAATTAGTCCCTGTAAATGCACCATACCTAGATAACGCTCATCTGCTAATTGCCGCTGACTGCACAGCCTTTGCGTACCCGAACATTCACCAATTGATGCGCAATAAAATTACTCTGATTGGCTGTCCCAAACTCGATAACACGGATTATTCAGAAAAGCTGACTGCTATACTGAACCAGCACGAGATTAAAAGCGTCTCAATTCTAAAGATGGAAGTCCCTTGCTGTGGTGGAATTCTTCTAGCTGTCAAGAAAGCCTTGTCCAACAGCGGGAAAATGATTCCCTGGAACGTGGTCACAATCTCCACCGATGGAAGAATTTTAGAAGATTAATGTCCATTAGATAACGCTAAAACAGGTGGTTAGATTAGCTTTGACAAGCCTCTATCCACCTGTTTTAGGATAATCAATCAGAAGACAACCATACCAGAACTCTGTTTTTACCCTTAGCTTTTGCTTGGTATAACGCCTCGTCAAATCGATCCTCTGGTTAGGTTGTAGAGACAATAACAGGTACAACTCCATCCGGTTTTTTCTCAGTTTTCTTCTTCTTTTTTTCCTTGTTTTTTGGACTCTTGTCTCCCAAATCAAATTCCTCCAATCATACATTACTATTCTCTATTATTGCAAGCAAGGCATTTTCCATACATAGATATTTATTGAATTATATTTGTTTGCTTCTTAATTGACCACAAGCGGCATCAATATCTGTCCCATGTTCAAGACGGATACTACAATTGATACCTCTCTTTTTCAACGTATCATAAAAAGCCAGTGTGGACTCGTGCTCACTTCTTTGGTATTGAGGATGTTCATCCACTGGATTATAGTGAATTATATTGACATTAACAAACTTTCGCCTATCGCCAATTAGGTCAGCAAGTTGAAGTGCGTGTTCTCTACGGTCATTGAGATCCTTTAGAAGAATATATTCTAACGTAATCTTGCGCTTCGTTTTCACTATGTAATAATCAATGGCTTGAATTAATGCTTCTATTGGAAAGGCACGATTAATGTTCATGATCCGCGCTCGAATTTCGTTGGTTGGTGCATGCAAAGAGATCGCTAAGTTCACCCGCAAATCAGTATCCGTAAATTCATAAATTTTATCAGCAAGACCACTCGTCGAAACGGTGATATGCCTTGCACCTATGGCTAGTCCTTTGTGATCTTTCATAATCTGTAAAGAGGTGACAAGGTTTTTAAAATTATCCAAGGGTTCCCCAATCCCCATCACAACTACATGACTGACTTTTTCAGCTTGTTTTTGTTGGTTAAGATGATGCTGCACTTTAATAATTTGTTCAACAATTTCACCACCCGTCAAATCACGATGTTTTGTTACTAACCCACTCGCACAAAAACTACACCCCATGTTACACCCTACTTGGGAAGTGACACAAGCCGACAATCCGAATTTATGTCTCATTAAGACCGTTTCGATAAGATGGTCATCTTTTAACCGAAACAAAAATTTAATTGTTCCATCCGCTGATATTTGCTTACAGTGTTCATCTAGGGATCCGAGGATAAAATGCCTTACTAATAATTGAAGACAATCCTCAGGTATATCAATCATTTCAGAGAAGCGCTCCACCTGCTTCCTATAAAGCCAATCCCAGACCTGTAATGCCCTATACTTTCTATGCCCATGTTCTAAAAGCCATTCTACTAGTTGATCAAATGTCAATCCGTAAATGGACACTTCACTCATTCGTTAACCTCGACTTTCATCGTTATCCACTGACTAACACCTTTATATCATACATTCTTCGAGTCTGCAGTATACACCTTCCGAAAGTAATGTGTTTTTCGGCATTGTAACTGATATAGCTATGGCCAGTGGCCATGGGAGACGCCCCAAGGGAAATCAAAATTAGACATATTGGAAACTGTCTGAAGGCTGACCCTGCTTATGGTAAAGGGGTCGCTGATGCCTTAGGAATTTCGCTAGATGAAGTAGAGTGAAGTAAACAGTAAATAACAAAATTATGGGGTGGCAAACTACCACCCTTAATTTTGTTATTTATCAGACTGCCCAAATTAACACTGATCCGCCAAACCACCCAGCCTGGCAAGTAATATAGTATGCTTAGATTGTATGAAGATTGTTATTGTATTTTTGTCAGATCGTAGGGGTCGTATGCAAATTCACCAGGGAGAATATCTAATCTCGCTACAATAAAGACTCCTATTTCATCACAATCAATTCGTACAACTGTTCCAATGCAGTGATTACACGTCTCTACGCGATCTCCAACTTCAAATTTGCGTCGTTCATTACGGAAGTATGATCCTGGTTTTTGGGATACAATCATTTTTGTCCCCTCCTCTTAAATCCTCTAAATGACCTATACTGCTTACTTGGCCCTTAATAGGGGTCAAATTCCAAGAACTTCATCAAAATACACGTTACCTGAAAGCAAATACCCCGATACTTCAGAATCAATAACGTTTAAACGTGTGAATAGTTTCACTAAACAGATCTATCTCTTCCCTATGAAACTGTTTCGTTAAGTAAAGTCTAACATTGCTGCAACACAATGTCTATAGCAGCTCTGTATGGTCATAATCAATTTTAATTATGGTAATTGATCTGAAGTTGACTTAAGCGGTCAAAATCAGATCTAAGATATTACTCTTATTAACACTCAACTTGTTGTACATAATGCTTTTTCTAAAAACGACAAACAATTCATGGCCTTGCAAAGTGTTCCATGATTTTTGCCCAAATACGTTGTGTATCATGGAATTCACGATGATGCTTTTCAACATTACTATGGTATTTTTTCAATTCATCGAAGACTGTCATAAAATTAGGTTCTCCAAAATATGCGCAGATCTGAGGCAAGGTCTCTTTAAGCTTTTTCCGCATCTCTTCAATTTTTTCTTCATAATGCTCACGCTGTGTGATATAGAGAAGTAATGGCTTATAACGGATCCACCCTATACATGCCTTGTAAAAGCGAGAGGTAATCTGCTCAGTATCAGCCGTGATGAACTTTAGTCGAAGTGGAAGAACGCCTTCCAGTAGATCATTATAAGTTGAAAACCCGTCATGGAATGTGTAGCAGGGCACGCGCATAACTTTCCGTTCGCTGAGACAGGTACTGAGAAAAGTATCTTCTCCTCTTGCTCCAGGCGGATTATAAAACGGGAATATACGACGTGGTTTCGTAAGATTAATACCTAGATTAGCGCCTGAGATGAATTTGGCATGGTTTATTTCCTCTACTTCTATTGCATCATCGCTAGTCAATATTTTTGTATCCGCATAAGTAACCCCACCATTTTGCATAACGGTCTTCAAGGTATCCCAGTTAATGATATCATTGCTAATCGCCTCAATAAACGAGCGGAAATCCGCTTCGCTCATCGTGTCATTAAATTCTATAAAGGGAATTGGTGATATATATCCACAGTGGTTCCCGTGGGTGATATCCGCATTTGCGATAAAATTAAGATGGTTTGTCAGAACCTCCTGACCTCCCCAAATTGCAGTGCTGCGTGTCTTAGTAACTGCCATCGGGTATTCGTCATCGTCCAAAAAAACCAGATAATCCATCTTATGCTTTATAGCATTATAGAGCACAGCGTTACGCTTAGCTGCATATCCCTTGCCAAAAATCAAGCGTACTTCATTAATATTAATGACATTTTCGCGGATTAAGTAGTCGATTTCGTCTTTTATAGCGACATTTCCGATAAATGTGCTACTATCAATCTGCTCCATTAATTCTGGGTCTACATCTGTATAATCCGTTATTTCTGTTTTATTATAGATAAGATCATATGCCACAAATAGATTTAAACTGATTGTTTTGTTTTCTACTAAGCCTGATTCCTTCCAGGTATGTATGTAGGTTCTCAGCACCTTTTGAAAACTCTTTCTCCCAGTGGCAAAACCAATACCAAGTTTAATGATTTTGTTCTCTTGCATATAATCACTTCCTTTCAGCAAAATCAAACGTAAGAATTTCTACCTTATAATCATAACCAAACTAATTAATTTTAGCAAAGCTATCCCTCAAAGAATTTAGGGAGGATCGGCAATTGCAACTCTAAAGCTAGAGAACTTGGCATAAAGAATAGTTTAAGAGTAAGGGTTTATCAGATAAAGAAGTAAAGATGAAACAAAGATGAGGTTACTATATAACGCAACCTCATCTTTCAAATTAACACTCTGATGTATTTGCGACACTAATATAACCCTTTGCTGGACTCAGCACTAGTGCGGATGGTCCATATTTCTAATTTAGTCTTATATGACGGTTATTTCTTAATCAGCCGTATAGCCCAAAGCAGTAAAATCGCCCCTATTGTGGCCATGACGATTTCTCCAATGGTTCCACCAACACTAAGATCTAAAACTTTAAACAAATATCCTCCAATGTAAGATCCTGCTACACCGACGACGAGATCGCCGACAAGTCCAAATCCGCCACCTTTAACAACTTTACCAGCTAACCATCCCGCAATGAGTCCAATTAATAAAAACCAAAGCATTTCTTTTCCTCCCTTCATCCATCAATCATCACAAAGACTTGCCCTTACTTGAAGCGAGATACTACCTTTTCAAAGGAATCTTCCAGGGTGCTCCATGTTTTATGAGTTCCGACTTTGATATCATCCCAGGCATGTCCGCTAGATTCTTTAAGTTGACCATATTTGACAACAAATTCATCTCGTTTTTCTTCTAGGTTTGCTACTTGGGAAAGATACTCGGCTTTCAGGTCACCTTGAATTAAAGCTGCTTTGGCTTTCATCTTATCTAATTTTGCATCATATTCTGTTAGGCTTTTTTCCAGCTTTTCTATATACTCGCTGCGCTTTTCCATTGTTTCTGCCACCTTATCTTTATCTTTGTTTCTTATTGTGACTTCTCATAATAATAAGCAATTTAACGATTCCCCAAGCAATCACTGCATAAACAATCATTGCGATAATTGTGCTAGGCTCTAAAACCGCTTTTGCCTCAATGCCTTGGGTTGTTGCAGATCTAAAAATCGCATTAAATGGAACCAAAAAGACTTGGGTAATTGAATATATAAACGATACAAACCCACTATTAGGATTGGCCCCTAAAAGCTTGAACACCAAGCGGAAAGCAAATAAAACTTCTAAAATGCCCAAAATATAATAGACTACTCTTCTTGCTGTAAAACTTTCTTCTTGGGTTTTTATAATCACTTCATTGTTCATTCGTTTCTTCCTCCAATAAGGTTATTTTACGATTTATTTTATATCATTCCTTAAATGATCAATGGAATATCGTTTCTTATTCCCTTCCTTTGGTAAAGATTCTGTAAACTTTGCAATATCATTAACTTCTAAGCTTTCTAGATATTCGATGAAGACTGAAAGCCTTTCGTATTCAATGATAGAAAACAATACTGCATCCGGTTGGTTATTTTTCAATATAAATATCTTCCCGAAACTTTCCGCCTTTTCCCTGCAAGATTTATAATTCTTGATCATATCAGAGTTTGAGACAATTGCCTTTGTTGAAATATTCATTGAAATTCTTCCTTCCATCCGCATTGTATTAATGCTAATTATATATTATCATAATAATAATAATTTGTCAAACAATAATTCGAATAATTTGTCTAATATATTTTACCATAATATTAAGGAATATTAATAATATTATAGTTTGTACTATAGTTATAATTGAACCAGTTGACTTGGGGATAAACAAAAAAACTAGGGCTTCCGAAATCTGAGGAAGGACCTAGCTTTTTGTTTGAAATTAACCATACCAATTAGAGTGTTTCCTATTTCACAGCTACAACCCGGCAGGAATCCTCTTACTTATTGATAACAACAAAATTCATTGGTAAAAAAAGAAGCACCGAGATTAAAATCTTAGTTCTGTCTATGTATTTCCTTTTTGCCCAATGATTCGAAAAACTCTTGAACTATTGTTTAAATTATACTATTTTAATTGTTTTACCTTTGGGGTCTCCTTTAAAGTTTTCAATAGCATGTTCCCATGCTTCCAAACCGATATCTTCATTATAGTAAAGATGCGTTTCATTTAAATGTGCTTGGGCGATTTTACCGGTAACTAACGGATCATCATTGGATACATTAGTTTGAGGATCGACAGTTCCGTGTTCCAATTCTATATTCAACCCTTCTAAGTACTCTTCTGCAGTAAATCCCACGTTGTCAAAATCAATCCCAAGTTGTTTTGCAATACTAATTGCTTCAGTTAAAGTAAATTTTTCCATAGCCAGTACCCCTTTCAAATCATTAACGGTATTATATCCCATAATGCTTAATTTGCATACTTTCTGAATGGTTGCCGCGCAATGCTAACTTCACAGGTTAAGCGAGGCTAATAGATAAACAGCCACCTTAAGTCTCACATTGTTTGATATCATTTAACTGTAGTGGTTCAGAAGGCTCAGTGTCATGCTGTGCGAGAAAAAGCTCCCACCACCCTACATCATGCCATTGCCCAAATTTATAACCCACCTTATTATAATGGGCTATCTTCTTAAAACCAAAATACTCATGGATCCCAACACTTGACTCATTGGGTAAACATATCCCTGCGTAAACATTGCAATAACCCTGCTGCCTAAGAACAGAAAATAATTCCGCATATAACATTTTACCGATTCCTTTACCTCTCAACTCTTGCCTTACATAGGCAGAAACGTCTACAGACCATCTATATGCTGCTCGTTCACGATGCATAGAGGCGTAGGCATATCCTAAAACAATATTATTTTCCTTGAGAGTAAGCCAGGGATTAGTAGCTAAGACACCTTCAATTCTTGTCGCCATTTCATCAATGGTTTTAAGTATTTTTTTAACGCCAAAGATGCCGCTCAGACCTCCATACATAAATACGAACTTTATCAATAAAACGCTACCATGTCGGGGACTAGCGATCTACGAGTCAGACTAGACGGAAGCAGCTTAAGCATCACAAGACCTCGAATTGCCCACTATTGATAGCTGTAAAGGACTAAACTGCTTGTGCGTTGATTTCCATAGTATATTTCTCTGTTTTATTCTTTTCATTTTGTGCTCCTCTTTTTTGAAAATAGGCGTCTATCTTTATACGGATTCACTTGGCAAAAGTCTTAGCTTATAGATACTTCTTTGAGTATATATCTCTATTCGATCCGATGTTCGTATAATATTAGTAATCCGACTAAGATTCGAAATTTTGTAAACCCCATCTTCATAGAATACTAGTTTTCCTTTAACCCCAACTTCAATGTCTCGAAGCCATACCTTTCTTCCCACTCTGTGGACAGATGCAGGCACTTCGGGTATAACAATATCGTAAACTCCCTCAATAATAGCAACATCTTCGGTCATTTTCCCTTCCCCCTAATGAAGTGTTTGCATACGCCCTACCTAAATTTTCCTCTGAATACTTCATTATTGTTTCCCCTTTAAAAGATTTCCCAGTACAAATTCATAGAAACTAAACTGTCATGATAGACAATAGTACCGACTCTGATTTGCAATCAGTTAAGTTAATCGGACCTAACCTGGGTGACACTAAGTACGTTCCTATGCCGTGAGTGGACTATCCAACTACCCAAATTATTCCACTCTACCATTTCTACATTTTCCGTTCATATCCTCCTACGATAGCAATAATAATCCAAGAAAAAACAAAAAGCTAGGCCGTCTAATAAAGACTATCTAGCAATACAATTGAAATCTATTCTAAACTTCATACGGACCTTCAAAGGAATTAGAGGTCGGACGTTTAGAAAAGGATCCCAAGAAACTCTACGAACTGCTGCATTGTGGAATCCAAAACATTATTCCTTCAGATTCAGGAAATACTATAAAAGAAAATTCTTAGGAGGAGGTACTTTATATGAGTCGCAAACAGACTAACGATAAATATTCCGAGATGGAACAAACTTTTAGTGAATTAAAAAGACAGGGTCTTCTAAATGAAACTCAAGGTTTGGTTCCTGCTCATCTAGAGAAACGAGAAGAAGGACTAACAAGTTAATCTTAGGTCATTTAAAATGCAAAAATAGAAGACTCAAAAGGGTACCCTTCTACGTCTTCCACAAAAACCTCAACTAGTCCCCACTTTATCCATAATCTCAATAGATCAAAAATTAAGGCCCTCATCGAATTTTGATGAGGGCAAATTAGAAGAAGGAGGAGGCAATTAAATTGTATATCCTCTGATTACGAATGTGTATGATACATTAGTCACAATTGAATGCGACATAGGTCACACAGACACTGTCAGCACAACTCGTAGCATTATAACCACTCATTTTTCCGATTCATTATATTCCCAAACCACCCTTTACTCAAAAACAAAAATGCGTTGGTGTGAGAATTTCTATCTTCTCAACCAACGCATTAAATATTTCTCATCATACTCTTCAAGGAGCGATTCCCTGCTGTTTATTGTTTACTAGGATTTCGTCAAACTTTTGATTCATCTCATCATTTGATTTGATTACCTTATCAAGCTCCAACCTTTTCTTTCGTACTTCTCCAGTTCTTCAGATATGCTTATTACTCCTCATTATAAGCTCAGGATCGACGTTGTAATTCACCTGAACCATATAAGGTCTATATTCATTCAATAATTGTCGAATAACCATTAAGACTGTCGGAGGGCAGGAAAAAAATATAATCTGTTGAAATTGTTTGCTATCACATCTTTTGGTATTTAAAATTTCCAACAATAGTTAGACTCTTTGATTTTCACAATCTCGTTGTTTCACAGGAACCTTTTCTCTATATAGAAATAAGTCTTGTGTAAAGGAGTGAAATCAGATGGGAGATAAAAATCCTAAGAAAAAGCCTAAGCCACCTAAGAAACCGTAAAAAAATGTGAGGGTCTTATGGAACCAGTAACCCGGTAGATACCCACTTTAAATGGGTTCCGCCGGGTTTTCTTATTACAGCTACATACTCAAATGGTGTAAAAGAACTTTCACTCCCCAGATTATTCAACTCTAACATTTCCACATTTTTCACTCAATTCCTTCCACGATAGCAAAAATAATCCAAGAATAAACAAAAAAGCCAGACCGTTTATAAGGAAACGATCAAGCTTAGTATATTCCCGCAAACACCCTGTCACGATAAAAAGAATATCCCGCTCTAAAACCCACTCATACCAAGCCTTTCAGCTCACCTCACATATAGCACTATTAAGCACTCCACGTGACCTGTCACCCCAATAGAGCTATATTCTATATAGTCATATTGGAGTGGCCAGCCGAAAAAAAGTATCAAGATGTTATTGGAGTAGTCGCGAAATTATCGGATACATATTCAAAGTCAATCTTCTAAACGTTAAGTGAGGTCATAATCCTCACTTTTGTTTATATCAAATCATACCCTGCGTTCTCACTAGGTAGTGAGTCCTGGCAATCTAATATTCAGTAAAACCTGGTGAAATATTAAACATTAATTTCCCAGTATCTAATTTTTCAACAGGGAAATGCTATGTTTTAGTAACTTTAATCTCTGACCTGATGTTGTACAATCAGAAACAACGTACGAAAAAAGTATTAAACTATGTTATGGAGGGTGAGACATGAACAATTTACAAGATACAAATCAAGGCCAAGTTGAACAAGTTCCTTTCGGTGCAGTTCAACATAATTTGTCGAATATTATGCCTTCGGCTTCTGAAATCGGGAACCTTTGGTCTAGTTACCAAGCAGAGAGTATGTCCGTGTGCTTTCTAAAATTCTATGTGGCTAAATCTAAAGACCCCGATATTCATGCCGTTTTGCAACGTGCGCTTGATGTCTCAAGTCAACGTGTAATAACCATGGAGAACATCTTTAATTCGTTCAATCATCCCATCCCTGAAGCCTACGGAGAAAAGGATGTTGATATCAATGCCAAGCAGTTATTTAATGAGACGTTTGAACTTCAATATACTAGGCTAATGCACAAGTTTGTTTTGATTAATTATTGCAACGCCTTAACAGTATCGTCTCGTTCAGATATTCGCGGCTATTTTTTCGAATGCATAACTACTTCGCGTGAGATACATCAAAAAGCCACCGAGGTATTATTGGCAAAAGGTCTATTGTCAAAATCCCCCAGCATTGCAATTCCTGACAGAGTGGATTATATCCACGATAAAGATTATTTTGGCTCTTATTTAAATTTTGGAAATAAGAGACCACTTAATGCACTAGAAATCAGTCATCTTGTTTCCTTAATGGAGACTAAGGAGTTATTGAAAAGCTTAAATCTTGGCTATGGCCAAGTTGTTAAGTCTGAGAAGATTAAGAAGCTTATAACACAGGGGAAAGAAATTGCCGATAAGCAACTCAGTGGATTAGGTTCTTTTTTAGATGATGAAGATTTACCTCTAACAATAGCATTCGGCAATGTGGTTACCTACTCTACTGAATCTCCACAAAGTGATAGATTGATTTTGGCCCATTTTACGGTTGCAATAGCTTTTATCATCGCAGAATATGGACTTGCTCTATCAACTACTTCCAGAAAAGATTTGATAACCACCTACACAAAATATATTGTCGAACTTCAATCCTTATCAAGGGACGGGGCTGAACTGATGATTGAATGCGGTTGGCTAGAGAGAATGCCCGAAACGCCTGACCGTGAAAAATTATTAAGTTAGTTGTGAAGTTGGACGGCATAAAATTGAAGAACTAAATTCTTTGACTGCAAAGGGTTTAAGAGACGGATGTAATAAATGGAGGTTTGATTATGAGCGACTTACAACAACAATGTAGTCAAGTCAATACAGAGCAAGTTCTTTTTGGAGCAGTCCAACACAACTTGTCAGATATTTTGCCTTCAGCTTCTGAAGTTGGTTACCTTTGGACTAGTTACTTAGCGGAATCTATGTCTGTGTGTTTTCTCAAGTATTATGTTGCTAAATCTAAAGACCCCGATATTCACGCTGTTTTACAACGCGCGCTTGATGTCTCAAGCCAACGGATAGACACTATGGAGAACATCTTCAATTCGATTCATCATCCCATACCCGAAGCCTACGGTGAAAGGGATGTCGATGTTAATACCAAACAGTTATTTGCCGAGTCTTTTACAATTCAATATACTAGGCTTATGCACAAGTTTATCTTAATAAATTACAGCAAATCATTGAGTGCATCGTCTCGTTCTGACTTTCGTCGTTATTTTTCTGAATGCCTAAATACGTCTCAAGAGGTCCATCAAAAAGCAACGGAGGTATTATTAGCAAAAGGGTTATTGGAAAAATTTCCTAGCATTGTGAATCCTGACAGGGTAGATTTTGTACATAACATAGATTATCTTGGTTCTATTTTGGGTCTTGGAAATCAAAGACCCCTTAATGCACTGGAAATCAGTCATCTCGTGACATTGATGGAGAATAAGCAGTTATTGAAAACCTTGAATATAGGTTATGCTCAAGTCGTTAAGTCTGAGAAAGTTAAGCGTTTTTTATCCCAGGCAAAACAAATCGCTGATAAGCATCTAAAGAAACTAGGTTCTTACTTAGAGGATGAAGATTTACCTCAACCAATAATAACATCCAATTTAGTGACCGACTCTACTGAATCTCCTCATAGTGATAAATTAATCATGTGTCACGCCACCGTTGTTCTGGCGACTATTATTGCTGAATACGGACTTTCTTTAGCAACCACTTCCAGAAAAGACTTGGCCGCTACCTTTGCTAATTTAGTGACTGACATTCTTATTTTAGCAAAGGACGGAGCAGAATTAATGATTGAAAGCGGATGGCTAGAGAAAGTTCCCCAGACAGCTAACCGTAAAGAATTAATGAATTAAGTGAATATTGTGAAATTCTATGAGACCATAAAAGATAGATACAACAAGTAAATTTTACGAAGGTGGGATAAACAATGGGCATCAACTCATTTCAGCTAAGCCGGTGGTGGTTCTTATTGAAACGGGGAAAAAGTATAAAAGATTCGGTTGCCTTAGGGGCAGTGGGCGGTTTACTTGGCGCAGTCGCAATGGTACTCTCAAATTTTCTAATTTATAAAGCTGGGAAAACTGAAATTCTTTATGGTCATATAGCGGGCTCGATATTTATGCGCCCCTTCAGAACCAAGCAACCCAAAAATTTTATTCTCGGTCAGATATTTCATCTTGGAAACGGATGTGCTTCTGGATTACTAATGGTAGAAATCTTCAAAAGATTTGGAACGGATTTAGCCCTTCTTAAAGGCTCGATGCTCGGAATGTTCACCTGGGAAATTTTATACAATGTAGGACAGAGACTTGGGATTTACACAGCCAAGCCACACCTTACAAAAACAGGTTACTCTGCACTATGGAATAACTTTGTATATGGTACTGTAACTGCATATTCAATTAAATGGTTAGCCCACCCATCAGTATTTCTGTCTATCGATAACAATTTCAAACAGCCAAATAACATAGCCTCTAATAGAAATAAATATTACCAAGAACCAGTTGATGTGGAAACTGAGAAGCAGTATACTCCGATTCATTAAATGATCTTCTCCACCCTCATCCCATCCTCATAGATTCTGTTGAACATCCTAACAAAGGCATCCATCAAAACATCTTCACCCACTGCCTTGGCCCCACAGGCATCCTTACCGTCCAGTATATAGGTTTTGCACTGCCATACAACTTTCTTTGAGGAATTGGTGCTGTTCCATTGTCGTCGTTTATAAATATTCCCGCAGTTGCCACAAAACACTTTGGCTCTAAACGAATATTTGTTGCTATATTTATGCCTGTTGCCAACCAGATTTCCTCTGAGTAGGGCTCGTTGTTCCTTCTCGTCCTGAACCTTTTCAAATGTTTCTTTGTCTATGATTGGCAGGTGGTTTTCATCGATCATATACTTCGGTGACTGGCCTTTATTATCCGTGCGTTTATGTGTGAGGAAATTAACGGTTATGGTTTTCTGCAGAAGAGCGGCTCCATAATATTTCTCATTTTCCAACATTCCGCTTATGGTTGAATCCCACCATTTTATCTTTCCAGTAATTGTTTTAATTCTATCTTTGGTTAACCCTTTGGCAATTGCATTGTAACTTTTCCCTTCAAGATATTCCATGAACACCCTGCGAACCAGATCTGCTTGTTCTTCATTGATAACCAGTTCTCCATCCTCATTTTTATCATACCCGAGAAACCTTGAGGTATTGACTAGCACTCGGCCACTTTCAAACTGTCTTAGAATCCCCCATTTTGTATCATCTGATTGATTTCTACTACTATATTGCGCCATCCCGCTAAGGATGGTAAGCAAGAGTTCACCACCAGTTCCAAGTGTATCAATATTTTCCGTTTCGATGTAAACGGCGATTCCTTTGTCTTTTAGCTTCCTTACAAAGTGTAGGAAGTCCTCAGTATTTCGAGCAAACCGACTGATTGATTTTGTAATAATCATATCTATTTTTCCAGCCATACACTCGTTGATCATCCTTAGAAATTCAGTTCTCTTTGTTGTAGACGTTCCTGATATCCCGTCATCCGCAAAATATCAACCAGATCCCAATCCGTTCTTTTACTTATGGTATCAGTATAGTGCTGCACCTGCCTGGATAGCTCTGTAGGACTCATTAGAAAACACATAGAAAAAAGTTAGACGAAGGGTTCAAGTCCCCTCGCCTCTACTGGCGGAGGCGAGGGGATACCTACCCGTTTATATGAGTTTTTGAAAAGACAGCCACCCCGCGGTGGATACGCAATGAATTGGAGGGCTATCAATATAAAGTGGAGATACTAGTAACCGCTATGTTGTGTACCCAAAGTGTAAACCAGTTTCCCCTGTCGAATCTCTTTTATAACCTTGCCCTCTCCCTCCAAATATTTGAGGTGAGCAATGGCTTCACCCGTTGCAAACCATTTTTGGGAGACAGGAAACATCTCCCATGACTCATATGTCATATCCCAAGTCATCAAAGCAGCGACTTGGTAACCATTAAGATCACCATTGCTCAAGATAGCAAGAACCTCATTCGCACGTTCCTGATGATGCAGTTTGAGTTCTAGAATTCTTTCGTTGCAGGTCATATTAAACCCCCGATGCCCCGGTAGGACGAGTTCCACGTCCAGCAGACCCACTTTGTCCAGGCTTTTCAGATATACCCCCAAGGGATCCCAATCGTCGTCCCAAAGGGAAATATTCGGGGTTATGCCGCCAAGAATATGGTCACCTGAAACCAGCACTTTTTTACTAGACTCGTAGAGACACATGTGCCCAGGGGTATGCCCAGGAGTCTCAATACAAATAAAGCTGTAATTGCCGATATTCAAAACGTCATTCTGCTTTAGAATTACAAATTCCACATTTTTCTTATGGCCGTATTTAAAACCAGGATGCATTTCAATTGCCGCTTGCAATTCACTTTCAGGAAAGCCGGATAATCCTGCAAAGTATTTTTGTTTTTCCCAAGGAATGTTGTTCAAATTTTCGGATTCTGGTCCGTTAAAGTATATTTTTGAATCAGCAGTAGCCAAGCTGGACACAAGACCTAAATGATCTGCATGCATGTGGGTAATAAAGAAGTCGGTGATATTCAAATCCACAGACAGTTCAAGTAAGCCTGCTTGCATCGCATTCTTACATTCTTCTCGGTTCATCCCCGTATCGATAATTAGATTGCGTTCTTGCCCCTTGATCACATAGGAATTAATAGCCTTAAGAGGATTATTAGGCAATGGAATTTCTATCCTGAATAAATTCGGCAGTACCTCTTGACACATAGTTCGTTCTCCTCCTTATAACGAAATAGACTCTCGAAATTTGCAGAGCCAGTTGAGACAAGACTTTCCTAGAATGAAACTTTAGCATTCCTCATCCCCTAACGACTCGCCTGCCCAGGCTCACAACGCTGATATTGGCCATTAGTTATATTATATTTCTGTACGACGAGATAGTTTTCTAATCATCCAGATAAGTTACCTTTATACTTCCACATTTTCCCTTGGTTTCCTCTAATATAAAACAGAAAATGCCAGACTTTCAAAATCTGGCATTCTCGTTAACCATTTACTAGTTCATTGTTCCCACTGAGGTCATTCCTCCACAGCAAAAATTACCAAACTCATTGAAACATTTACATACTCTCAACATGTTCCCGTGGGCGGGCCCTCACCAAATCATTTCATCCAAACTCAACCAACATGTTCGGACGCACCTAGACAACATTTAGCCCTAATTCTTCATAAATATTCCCATTACTCCACAGCACCAATTTACGAAACCCGCACCACAGGCGGCTTTCAGCTGTGTTTTCTGTTGAGACATACTACCGTCTCCACGTGCATAGTCCAAGGGAACATATCCACCGGTTGTACACTTTCAACCCCGTATCCTCCTTTGGTTAAGACACCGAGATCCCGAGCTAGGGTTCCTGGGTCGCAAGACACATAGATGATACGCTGGGGCTTTAGTTCCAGTAAGCGTTGCACGACGAGCGGATGCATTCCAGTTCTGGGTGGATCTAAGACAACGACATCAGGCTGCTCATCGATTTTCATCATCCGCAATTCTACTTTTCCCTTTAGGAATTCGACATGACCCACAGCGTTATTGTTGACTGCGTTTTGAATGGCATCCTCAACGGCATACGGGTTTTCCTCGATGCCTGTTACCTTCTGAGCCTTAGACGCTAGAGCTAAAGCGAGAGTCCCAATCCCAGAATAAAGATCCCAGACGGTTTCGTCGCCTTTGAGAGCAGCCCCCTCCAAAACATGTGTATAAAGAACGTCCGTTTGAAGAGGATTTACCTGCAAAAAGGATAACGGAGAAACGTCAAAGGTCATGTCTAGAATCGTTTGGCTGAACGCTTCCACTCCCCATACCAGCGCTAAACCACCTTCCGAATCCGTTCCCCAAACAGAGCGAACCCCTTCCGTAAATAGCGCCTCGAAGAATTCCGGATTATCGTCAGCCGATAAAGCTTTGGTCGGTGGTCCTTCTAAGAGTAAAAGCCCTTCTCCCCTAGTGTTCTCGCGAAAGGTTAGCGTATGTATTTCCTCGAACCCAGCGGTCAAAAATTCCTCAGTAAGTCGAATCCAACGATTCATCCGCTCACTTAACAGCAGACAATCTGAGAAATGAATAAGGTCTTGGGATCTTTCCTTGTAATAGCCTAATTTACCGCTTGATTCACGATGTAGGCGCGCCTTATTGCGATAACGCCAAGGGTTAGGCATTTCAATAACCGGCTTAACGTCAACGCTTAGTTTCCCAATCCTGGAGAGTGCATCCTCTACCCAGCGTTGCTTCCACTTTAGAGTCTCAGCGTAAGTTGTATGCTGTAACTGGCATCCTCCGCATCCCTCAAAGACTGAACAAGGGGCATCGACGCGTTCAGGTGACCGCTTACTAATACTCAGAAGGCGAGCCCGTTGCCATTTCTTTTTAGCGTCGTACACTTGAACCTCCCCGGTTTCTCCCGGAAGGAGCCCCGGCACAAACGTTGCAATACCGTCTATATACCCAATACCTGACCCATCAGAGATAAGTCTAAGACAGTCTAACTTTGTTTTTTCGCCCACAGCCTTGTTTACTAAGCTTTTATCGTTCATAAAAATCTCCTTACATTCGGCATATACAATAGACTAAATCAAAGATGCCACGATTTATTATTTAATAGACTTACTTAAAACCGCTGAATCCAGATCGCAGCCGCCATTAAAATATTCCAAGTTCCATGGGCTACAACAGCAGGCCATATACTCGAAGATCGCTCATATAACCAAGCAAGTACCACGCCCCCAATTAACAGTGGTAGGAATCGGACAACATCAAAATGCAAGGTGGCGAAAAAAAGTCCCGTTAAAAGCATACCTTTACCCCGACCAAGGGCTTGACGGAGCGGCGGGTAAATCAAACCTCGAAAAATCATCTCTTCCTTGATTGGAGCTACCACTCCGCCTAAAAAAGCGAGAAGTCCAAATTCCCATGGATAGTGTACCCCTTTTACAGCCACAGTAAAACTTTGTGGGGCTGGAGTTCCAAATATTTGGGTCAGGAGATTTCCTAAAAGACCAATACCTACAAAGAGTAAAATGCCAACTACCAGCCCCAATACGACAAAGCGTTTGAGTGGTTTAACAAAACCTAGGTCGGAAAACGGCCGACGAATAATATGAAGAAATATCCAAATAACTCCGAAATAGAGGAGAGCATCCCCAAGTCCAACTCCAATAAAGTAGAGTATCCCGCGCAAAGAATCTAAGTCATTGGGAGTTTCCAACCAACCCAGCGGATATTCAATGATCGTCACAAGCATAATCAGCAACAAGCCTTGCCAAATATTCCAGACAGGTTGTCTTGGTGGAATCCGCAGGTCACTTTTTTTAACCATTTTAATCATCCTCTATAGTAACTGTCCAAATCGAACAGAACATTTTCTTCATCCTCCACAATTTTAACGGGTAAATTACTCCTTGTCCACTGTATACCAAAAAGAAGGGGCTCTGCAAGCAGAGACGCCCTTCTCACCCATTTACTCCAATGTGAAGCTATCAGCAAATTTTGCCCTGTCTATCCCTTATTTTCCTTAACGCTCTACAATTATAGCGATCCCTTGTCCTCCGCCGATACATAGTGTTGCCAATCCACGATGGGCATCTTTACGCTTCATTTCGTGCAATAAGGTTACGAGAATGCGCGTTCCAGAAGCACCCACTGGATGACCGAGGGCTATCGCTCCACCGTTTACATTCGTCTTCTCCATATCAAGTTGTAACTCTTTCGCAACGCTTAACGTTTGAGAGGCAAAGGCTTCGTTCGCTTCCACCAGATCAATATCTTCAATGGATAGGCCAGCTTTTTTTAACGCCTTACGGCTTGCTGGGATAGGGCCAGTTCCCATAATGAGTGGATCGACACCTGCTGACGCCCACGATGTAATAGTAGCCAGAGGGGTTAACCCTAACTCCGTTGCTTTCTCTTTCGACATAACAACGACAGCGGCAGCCCCGTCATTAATCCCCGATGCATTTCCAGCTGTAACAGTTCCATCTTTTTTAAACGCACCTCTTAGTTTAGCTAGAGCATCATAGGTTGCGCCAAACCGTGGAAATTCGTCTTGAGAGATAACGATGGGCTCTCCTTTGCGTTGTGGGATAGTGACGGGTACAATTTCTTCTTCGAACTTTCCAGCTTTAATGGCTACTTCCGCGCGATTTTGACTGGAAACCGCATACTGATCTTGTTCTTCGCGGGAGATACCAAATTGTTCAGCAATGTTTTCAGCCGTTATACCCATATGAATATTATTCATGGCATCTGTTAATCCATCGTTAACCATCGTATCAATTAGGCTACCATTACCCATCCTATACCCGGTACGAGCTTTGGGAAGCGCGTAAGGAGCAAGAGACATGCTCTCCATCCCACCAGCGATCACAATCTCTGCGTCCCCTGCTATAATGGCCTGAGCAGCACAAACAACCGATTTAATCCCAGAGCCGCATACTTTGTTAAGTGTCCATGAAGGAATTTCCTGAGGAATTCCTGCTTTCATTGACGCTTGACGAGCAGGATTTTGTCCGAGCGCACCTTGCAGTACATTACCCATAATAACCTCATCAACCTGGTCAGGAGTAATTCTCGCTCTTTTCATCGCTTCTGTGATGGCAAGGGCACCTAACTCTGCTGCTGATATTTGGCCTAAAGCACCTAAGAAAGAGCCCACAGGTGTGCGTACAGCACTTACAATGACAACTTCTCGCATTTATATGGTCATCTCCTTAAATTATTATTCACTCTACCAATTTTAAGTTTATTGCACTCACTCCATTAGCGAAGCACCTTTGGAGGCACTTCGCTATTTTCTGTTTTAGTCGATAAAATAATACGGTTGTTTTTCCAATTGTATGACTCCCATAGCTACTACTCTTTAAGAATAAAACTACTAATTACAATTCGTTGAATCTCACTGGTACCTTCATATATCTCCGTAATTTTAGCATCTCGCATCATACGCTCAACTGGATAATCGCGTGTATAGCCATATCCGCCGTGGAGTTGAACTGCCATGGTGGTTACAGCCATAGCCGTCTCGGAAGCGAAAAGTTTGGCCATTGCGGAAGCCTTGCCAACTGGTTTATGCTGAGAAGCAAGGTACGCAGACTGATAGACTAGGAGGCGGGCGGCCTCAATTTGGGTAGCCATGTCCGCCAATTTGAAGGCCGTATTCTGAAACGAAGCAATCGGTTTACCGAACTGTTCTCGTTCTTTGGTGTATTTACGGGCTTGCTCATAGGCACCTTGGGCAATTCCTAAGGCTTGGGAAGCAATGCCGATTCGTCCGTAATCTAGCGTCTGCATGGCAATCTTGAATCCTTGTCCCTCTGCACCTAGTAGGTTCTCAGCGGGAACACGGACATCTTCAAACACTAATTCGAAGGTGGCCGAAGAACGGATCCCCATCTTTTTCTCTTTTTTACCGAAGGAGAAGCCGGGCATTCCCTTTTCAAGGATAAAGGCAGCAATTCCTTTATTCCCTTTGCTCTTATCCATTTGAGCGGTGACTATATACACATCCGCATACGAGGCGTTCGTAATAAAGATTTTCGTACCGTTTATGATGTAATCGTCACCATCACGAACCGCCATGGTACGTGTCCCTGAAGCATCGGAGCCAGCCATAGGCTCAGTCAAACCGAAAGCACCGAGTTTCTCACCCGAAGCCAACGGAGTCAAATATTTTTTCTTTTGCGCTTCTGTGCCAAACAGAGCGATAGGATTGCAACACAAGCTGGCATGGGCTGAAATGGTAACACCTACAGATGCATCGACTCGGGACAGTTCCTCTACCGCAATGGCATACGAGATGTAGTCCGCGCCTACACCACCATATTCTTCAGGAAAGGTAATTCCTGCGAGGCCAAGAGCACCCGCTTTCTTCCATATATCCTCAGAAAATTCTTCGGTCTCATCACGTTCTTCTGCTCCCGGACCACATTCTTTCTCAGCAAAATCACGTACCATTTTACGCATCATAATATGGTCTTCTGTTAAATCAAAAATCATCTTTATCCGTCCTCTCGATTCTCACTCACTTTTTCGTTTCTTATATTGCCTTTTATGTTATTCATCACCCTTGACCTTTAATCCTTAATTAAATTTAAGGTTAATTAGAGGCGCTTAGGGCTGTGCTTCCTATTTCCTGTTTCTGATTCCCTACTTCGGACTTTGAGCCTCGAATTTATCTTCCTTCAAAAACAGGTTTACGTCGTTCTAAAAAGGCCGCACACCCCTCTTTTTGATCGAGTGTGCTAAACGTCAGAGCGAAAACCTCTGCTTCGTAGGCTTGCGCGCTGTCTAAGTCCATATTCATCCCGCGCTGGATAGCACTTTTGCTGAGCTGTACAGCAGCGGGTGCACGCTCTGCTATTCGGGTTGCAAGCTTTAGAGCTTCTTCCATCAGAGTGTCTGAAGGATAGACGTGATTTACCAAGCCAATCCGATGCGCTTCTTGAGCATCGATGAGGTCTCCCGTAAATAGTAGCCCGCTGGCTAGCCCTGTACCCACTAGCCGGGGTAAACGCTGAGTCCCTCCAAATCCTGCTGTAAGTCCCAGGGTAACTTCCGGTTGCCCAAACTTTGCGGTTTGACTTGCTAAGCGCAGATCACAAGCCATCGCTAACTCGCATCCACCACCTAATGCGTAGCCATTAATAGCGGCGATTACAGGCTGAGGCATAAGCTCAATCTTCCGAAAGGTTGCTTGGCCTAATTGGCCAAAACGTCGGCCTTCTAAAGCGTTCAGCCCTTTCATTTGAGCGATGTCAGCACCGGCGACAAAGGCCTTCTCTCCACTACCTGTGAGTATGACAACTTTGACACTGGAATCCCTCCCTAGCTCATCGAGCGCAGTGGACAGTTCCGTTAGCGTGTCTGCGTTTAAGGCATTTAAGGCTTTCGGTCGATTGATGGTTAGGACTGCGACAGCCCCGTTTTGCTCTAGAATAAGATTAGTATACTCCATGCTTGTACCTCCTCATTATCGAAGACTTAATTTTCGAAGTAATCATTTGGGAAACAATTACTTATTTTTTTTAGAGAACAACCCTTTTTGGTTTTAATATTGTTCACTGCTGGACCGAAATTAGGTTTCGTAGTTATAAAAACCCCGACCGGATTTACGTCCTAGCCAGCCTGCTTTAACGTATTTACGAAGTAACGGGCAGGGACGATATTTATCGCCAAGACCTTGATGGAGTACTTCCATAATGGATAACACCGTATCCAGGCCAATTAAATCCGCTAACGCCAACGGCCCCATGGGGTGATTCATGCCTAATTTCATGACATTATCAATCGCTTCGACCGTGGCAATGCCCTCATACAGGGTATACACAGCTTCATTGAGCATCGGGATTAATACCCGGTTCGCGACAAATCCGGGAGCATCATTTACTTCCACCGGCGTTTTGCCCATTGCCAGGCTTAAGGTTTCGATTGTTTTATAGACTTCGTCACTGGTGGCCAAGCCGCGAATAACCTCGACGAGCTTCATCACCGGCACGGGATTCATAAAGTGCATACCAATCACTCGATCTGGGCGTTTAGTGAAAGCAGCTATTTCCGTGATCGGCAATGAGGAGGTATTGGTCGAGAGTATTGTATGCTCTGGGCAAATAACATCGAGTTGAGAGAACACTTGAGCTTTTACCGCCATATTTTCCACAGCAGCTTCGATAACCAAGTCGACCGATGCTGCGTCTTGCAGGGAGGTTGATTTTGTAATGCGCCCCAAGATGACGTCCTTATTCTCAGTCGAAAGTTTTCCTTTTTCGATACTACGGTTGAGGTTTTTCTGGATGATGCCGAGGCCCCTCATGACGAATTCATCCTTAATGTCATTTAATATGACTGAGTAGCCTGCCTGGGCAGCAACTTGCGCAATGCCTCCCCCCATTTGTCCAGCCCCTATGACCATAATTGTCTTCATATAAATTCCTCCACATGCTTTCTAGTTTGCTTACTAATTACTTTCTCAAATGCTTCGCAATAACAATCCTTTGGATCTGATTGGTCCCCTCGTAGATTTGAGTTATCTTAGCATCCCGCATAAAGCGCTCCACCTTGTACTCTTTACAATACCCATATCCACCAAAAATTTGCACTGCATCGGCCGTCACCTTATTCGCTGTATCACTGGCGAACATTTTGGCCATTGAGGCTTGTTTGCCATAGGGAAGCCCTGCCATACGCAAAGAAGCTGCTTGATACACTAATAATTTTGACGCTTCAATTTGGGTTGCCATATCTGCCAGCATAAATTGAATCCCTTGAAAGTTACCAATCGGTTGTTTAAACTGTACCCTTTCCTGAGAATAGGCGAGTGCGGCTTCAAACGCAGCCTCTGCGATCCCCAAGGCTTGGGCGCCGATTCCGATCCGACCTCCATCCAGAAGAGACATCGCCACTTTGAAGCCTTGCCCCTCAGCTCCCAAAAGATTTTCTACAGGCACCATAGCATCTTCAAAGATCAATTCACAAGTAACGTCACCGTGAAGACCCATTTTTTCTTCTTTTTTACCAATAGAGAATCCAGGTGTATCCTTATCGACAAGAAACGAGGTGACCCCATGTGGCCCTTTAGCACGGTCAGTGGAGGCCATGACCAAATAAACATCCGCGTAACCGGCATTTGTGATAAAGCGTTTTGTTCCATTAAGGATGTAGTGGTCTCCTTGACGTACAGCTGTCGTTTGCAGGCTTGACGCATCTGAACCGGCATTGGCCTCTGTCAGAGCAAACGCGCCAATAAATTGTCCACTGGCAAGCTTCGGTAGATATTTTTGTTTTTGCGCTTCCGTCCCAAAATAGAGGATAGGGAAGGTTCCTACGGACGTATGAACTGCTAGGATTACAGCTGTCGAAGCGCAACCCTTGGCAATCTCTTCAATCGCTATAATATAGGATAAGAAATCTGCGCCCGCACCACCGTATTCCTCAGGGATGGGAATACCCATAAGTCCAAGTTCACCCATCTTCCGGATTGTCTCTAACGGAAATTCACGCGTTTCATCCGTTTGCATTGCTACCGGAATGATTTCTTCTTGAACAAAATCTCGTACCATCTTCTGCATCATTAATTGGTCCTGGTTAAACTGAAAGTCCATCCCATATCCCCCTTCAATGTCTATACATTACCTCCTAGGCTCCGTATACTTCTAGCATGATCGCATCACCCTGCGCTGCTCCACTACAGATTGCCGCAATCCCAATTCCGCCACCACGACGACGCAACTCATAAATCAAGGTCATAATGACTCTCGCTCCACTCGCGCCGATCGGATGCCCTAAGGCTATAGCTCCACCATTGACGTTGACCTTAGAGGGATCCCATTTAGCAATCTTTTGGCTCGTTAATGCGACCGCTGCAAAGGCTTCGTTTGCTTCAATTAAGTTAATGTCCTGAATTTTCATTCCTTTTTGTTTGAGGAGTTTATTGATTGCTAATCCAGGGGTTGTGGCTATGTAGGCAGGTTCTTGTGCTACACTAGCATGCCCAAGGATTGTCGCCAGTGGCTTTTTACCCATTGAAAGGGCCTTTTCTTCACTCATCAGAACCATCGCTCCTGCTCCATCGTTAACCCCTGGAGCGTTTCCTGCTGTAACGGTTCCGTCTCTGACAAAAATAGGCGGTAGTGAACTAAGCTTAGCCAGAGTGGTCTCCCGACGTGGTCCTTCATCTACTGCAAACCAAAGAGAGTCTCCTTTTTTCTGAGGGATTTCCACTGGAGCGATCTCCTCGACGAATTTGCCCTCTTCGATGGCCTTAGACGCTAATTGTTGAGAACGTAATGCAAAAGCATCCTGATCTTCACGTGAAATTCCATACTCTTTGGCTACGGTCGAACCGTGTTCGGCCATATGAACATTGTGGAATGCGCACCACAATCCATCATTGACCATCAAATCAAAAATACTATTATCACCCATACGATATCCAAAGCGGGCTTTTTTTAAGGCAAACGGAGCATTTGACATGCTCTCCATGCCACCGGCAATAATTACATCAGCATCTCCGGCACGGATGATCGTTTCACCTAGGCTCACTGCACGCATCCCTGAGGCACACACTTTATTGATCGTTTCAGAGGTGACCTCCACAGGCAGTCCTGCTTTTATACTGGCTTGACGTGAGGGTACTTGCCCTGTCCCACCTTGGATAACCATCCCCATCAGGACATTATCGACAACCTCCCCTGAAAGGTCTGCTCGTTTAAGCGCCTCCCGAATCACATGTGCACCAAGGTCTACCGCGGCAATATCCTTGAGACTCCCGCCCATCGTGCCAAATGGGGTCCTTGCGACACTCACTATCACTGCTCTGGTCATTAAATCTCTCCTCATGTTTATTATTTAAAATAAGTTATTTTCTCGACGGCTTCCTTTAGTTCTTCACAAAGGTTCTCTACGTGAAGCTCTGTTGAGCGCGGGTATTGTTTTGGGGATTAAGCCAAACCTTATACTTTGTCAAAGTTCTTCAATTCCAAATCTACTGAATTATCTTGCAATTGTTATGCCAAGGATCTTACCTTGTTAATAATAATCATTACTATGGGATCTATAAGGGTACAGCCCTTATGGATCCCATAAATACCATATTCCAAGGCTGTATACTATCGTTTACACTTTTAAGCACTTAACTCGTGTCCCTCTTCTTTGTCCTCACATTTAAGCACATGTCTACCTTTGGATACATGTGCTTAAATGTTTACATATCAGATGACACGTTATTTTGGAAACCTAAGGGCTAAAACAGATATTTCATCTACCTAAGCAGGAAATGTAGCGTGTAGTAGAGTTAAAGAATGTCAAGTTTTTTCAATTTTTTGTATAAACCAGCACGGGACAAGCCTAGATTTTTTGCAGCTTTGACTTTATTCCCGTTTGCAATATCCAGCGCATAGATAATAGCTTCTTTTTCCACTCCAGCGAGAATATGCTCCAGCGACCCTCCGACAAAAGGAAGCGTTTCATGGCCAGAAAGTAGTTGCAGATAGGTCGGTAGATGTTTAAGCTGGATTTGTGAGCCGTCAATCATATTAAAGGCCCGTTCGATAATATTTTCAAGTTCTCGGATATTACCTGGCCAGCGATGATTCATCAGGACGTTTTGCGTTTCAATTGATAAATCCATCACGTTTTGCGCGAACTGGATATTGAATTTCTTTATAAATGTCCGGATTAAACTTTCAATGTCATCCTTCCTATCTCTTAAAGGGGGAATGGTTAAGGTCACTACGTTTAGGCGGTAATATAGATCTTCACGAAATTGCTTGTCGCAAATCATCGCTTCTAGATCACGGTTAGTCGCGGCAACCAAACGCACGTCTACTTTGCGAGGTTTGTTACTTCCTAGGCGCTCAATTTCTCGCTCCTGGATAACACGCAACAACTTAACTTGCATGCTCATTTCCATATCTCCGATTTCGTCAAGGAACAGGGTTCCTCCATCAGCCAGTTCAAATTTTCCTATTTTACCCCCCTTACTTGCTCCAGTAAAAGCCCCTTCTACATACCCGAACAATTCGGATTCGAGTAGGTTTTCGGGAACAGCAGCACAATTCACCTTAATATAAGCACCTTGACAGCGTGTACTTTCTGAATGAAGTAGTTGTGCAAATAATTCTTTTCCAGTCCCGCTCTCTCCCCTCAAGAGTACAGTAGAGCCTGATTTAGCCACCCGTTGGGCAGTTTGTACCAATGCAGACATGATTTGATTATTTCCTTTTAAGAGTTCGAGTGCGGAACTATTATTTTTCAAAATTGTTTTTTTATAATAATCCAGTTCGTTCCGAAGTAAATCAACTTTTTTCGTTAAGGCGAAGAGTTCATTCACATTTTTAAAAATTACTTCTCCTAAAGCTCCGACGATTTTGCCATCCTGCATAATCGGGATTCTGTTGGCAATGACTTCATGACCGTTTAAGTCATCATGGACGTATCCAAATACAGCTTCACCTGTTTCAAGAACTTGTATAAACTTCGGGTTCTTATAAACTTCCATAATATGTTTACCCATTAAATCCTTAGGGAATTTATTAAAAAAATTCGCAAATGCCCTGTTCGTCATAGTTACAGTGCCTTCCTTGTTAACTACGATAAGCCCATTATGGGACGTGTTAAGAACGACCTCTAGCGTGCGCTGAAGTTCCTTAGTCCTCTCGTGCTCTATAACTAGATTGTCAAGGAAATTTTGAAGAATCGTTATGTCTTGGAATACAGCGACAGCTCCGACAAGTTCACCATGACTATAGATTGGGGTACGATTACTTAAAAAGATCGTATTATTAACCTTCAACTGCTGTCCTAGCTCAGCAACTCCGGTTTCCAATACTCGGAGTAACCCAGTTTGAGGGAAATGGGCGGTGATAGACTGCCCTATAAGATCTCGTTCGGGCTTTTCTAATATATTAAGTACCGAGTCATTTGCGTAAATAATTTGTCCTTGAGGGTCAACGGCAATGATTGCGTTATTTGTATTGTTTAGTATTTCATCAAGGGTGATCGAGTAGCTTCGTTCATCCATTAACATTGCCAGACCTCCTGAAATTTGTTGCTATAAGAATAATTCGACTAAGATGGGATTAATCCCTTTTTTGACAGTAATTATGCCTTAGAGTAATTAAAGCAAAAGTATGTAGAGAAAACTTGGCTTGGCTAGCTCTATGCCTTCCTGCGCTGACCACGGTTGTCAAGTGTTTGACTAATAGCACAAAGAATAATGCACAAGGAACTTCATACGAAGAAGTTCCTTGTGCATATTCCCCTTTTCAAACACTATGTGTTAGAGTAAATTCATCTTCTTAGCGGCTTCCATTAGTTCTTCACGAAAATCGGGGTGAGCAATAGCAATCAATGCTTGAGTTCGTTGCTTAGCTGATTTCCCCCGCAATTGAGCTACACCATACTCCGTAACCACGTAGTTTACATCGTTTTTCGAAGTTGTGACTGCAGAACCCGGTGTTAGGGTCGGGACGATCCGACTAATCTTCCCATCCTTCGCGGTGGAAGGTAGCACAATAAAGGATTTCCCACCTTTCGAACGATTAGCTGCCCGCACGAAGTCTGATTGTCCTCCAGTTCCACTATAAGGTGTGCTTCCCATGCTCTCCGAGCAGCATTGGCCAAGGAAATCTACTTGCACCGAAGCATTAATCGTAATTAAATTGTCGTTCTGTCCCGCAAGAAATGGATCATTCGTATAGTCGACAGGATGCATCTCCAGCTGCGGATTGCGATGCATAAAGTCATAGAGACGCTTTGTACCCAGCGCAAAGGTCGCTACGAATTTACCTGGTAAATAGTTCTTACTTTGATTCGTTACTGCGCCACTTTCAATCAGTGTCAAGATCCCATCTCCAACCATTTCGGTGTGAATGCCTAGATCATGTTTATGAGTAAGTTGCATCACAACAGCATCTGGAATAGCCCCAAATCCGATCTGAATCGTTGAACCGTTGTCAATTAGGTCTGCCACGTATTTGCCGATTGCTTCCTGAATCGGGCCAATTTTAGGAAGCCCAACTTCCGTAAGTGGTGTGTTATCTTCAACAATGGCTGAAACCTGGGATATATGGACTAAGCAATTTCCATTGGCAAAGGGAACGTTAGGGTTAACCTCCAACACAACAGTCTTGGCTTTACTAATCGCCGCCAAGGTATAATCCGTTGCCAAACTGATTGAGAAATACCCATGTTCATCCATCGGTGAGGCCAGTGTAAAGACAGTATCAACCGAAAATAACCCATCTTCAAATAACCTCGGCATTTCGCTAAAATAACTCGGGATGTAATCGATCCATCCTTGCTGCCCCCCCGCTCGTGTTGCGCCTCCTAAGAAAAACGCCACATGTCGGACATGATCAACTGTTTCAGGATCAATATACCCGAACTTTCTCAAAGGAAGAATCTGGTATATTTTTACGTCATGATACTCACGACGATGCTCTGATAATGCCGTCAACAGAGCCGGTGGTTCACCAACTCCTGTTGGTACTACAAGACAATCTCCATCCCGTACTAACTTAATACCCTCGACTGCTGTGCATAGTCTTTCTTGATAAAGTTCTTTATAATTCGGCATTTAGTTCACCTCACTACTTTCTTAAGAATCACATTCTACTGGAGACATACCACCTAGATATCCAATATTGTTACCGTCACATGAAACGGCAACACGGATGTCATGGCTTACTTACTAACGCTAGTTTCAACCTTTAACTCACCGTTATTATCGAGCGGTGGTTTCGTAAAGAAGGCAATGCCTAAACCTACTAAACTGGCAACTCCACCAATGAGGAAAGCGCTTTTAAAATTGCCTGTTGCATCTTTGGCCATCGCCGAAACAATCGGAGCACCAACCGCTGAAGCACTGAAGAATAAGAGTACTAGTCCATAATTTACACCAAGATGCTTTGCACCGAAGAAGTCAGCAACCGTAGCCGGCATGGTACCTAAAAAACCACCGTAACAGAAAGCGACGATACCAATGCCTACCAGCGAAGCCCAACCTTGTAGTTGGTTGAGAAAAAGCATAGTAACACCAGAAACAAATAGTAGCACCATTAGGGTTCGTACCCGACCCATCTTATCCGCAGCAGCTCCCCAAAGAAAGCGCCCTGAGGCATTTCCGATGGATATTAGCATGATTGCTGACGTAGCCGCGTAGTCTGAAAGTCCTGATTGGAGCGCAAGAATCTTACCAAAAGGTATCACCATCAACCCGGAGATACAACCAATCAACAGGATCAAAGAGAGCATATAAAATTGTGGCGTTGCCAACATTTCCTTGGGGGAATAATTCCGAGCCACAATTGCTGCCTTTGTACCAGCAACTGGCGGAGTCCAACCAAAAGGTTTATAACCAACTGGTGGATTTTTCAGGAACTGTGCTGCTCCAATAATCAATACACCAAAAACAATTCCGAATATTGCAAAGGTTTCCAGCACCCCTTTGCTACTAACTAAGCCTTTTGCAATCGGGGTAAATATTAACCCACCAGCCCCTAAAGAACCTACCACTAATCCGGTAATAGTTCCTTTTCTATCAGGGAACCATTTGGACACGCAAGCTATAACTGGAGTATAGATCATACCAACACCAAACCCCATCAAAGCCCCATACGTCATATACAAAAGCCATGCTCTATCAGCAGTAGTATAGCTGGCTAAAAAGACGCCTAACCCAATCATAAAGCCGCCGACTGACGCTACTTGCCGAGGGCCAAATTTATCCTGGATCCTACCTCCGACAACAGTTCCTAAAGCAAATATACCCAAGGTAAAAGAAAATGTAAGTGCTGCAGTTGCCTGCGTCCAACCAAACATTTTGACCAAAGGTCCTTGAAATACTCCCCAGATATAAACAGCACCAGAACATAGCATAATTATCATTCCAGCAAGGGCAACGATCCAGCGTTTACTCATTAGCTATTCTCCTTTTTACAATTATTTCCTCGTAAACTTCTCACAAATTAGAAAATGAAGAAAAAAGTAGGTGTATCAGATTAAACCAAAGTCATCATATACTGTAATAGCAATAGTGGTATTCTGCAATTTCTCTCCTTTCTGTCTCTAATCTGCGCAGAGTATTTATGGGTCAATTCTGAATCTATTGAATTGTCTTGCAATTGTCATGCCAAGCACTCCATACTAATGCTGAATCAAGCTGATCATAAGCTATCTACACTGCTTACGTTCTTCGCTTCTCTTATGACGGACCATATGCTACTACCGAAAGATGTACACCATTGTTTACATTTCTAGACACTAAATCTACCTTTCGACTAATTGACCTTACTTTATAGGCGTGTCTACTTCTGGATACATGTACCCGAGTGTTTACATCTCAAATCGCGCAGCCTAGTTGGGTGCGAGGGGTATATCCGTTTGAACTTTACGCCCTTTAAAAGCTAATGCCTAGATGTTGAAAGGAGCTACCTTTTCATGATGCCCTTTGACATCATTTTAAGACAACCCCCTTCTACAAAGTATCTATTGGATAACACTTAATGCTCTAATAGTAATTAAATTAGTCAACATTCAAAGTAAACGTCCATCCACAATAGAATTCCTCGGGATGGGGATCTGGTGGGCAAGCAATACAACTCGTCTTAATTCGCGAGTCAATCGTTGCAGCGAATAACGAGTACTCAACTTCTCCCACGGGCTTACAAGGATGGTCTGGGAGATTTTTTCGTTTTCGGGCAGATTGGACACGGCAATCAAGCATTTTGAAAATTAAGGTTTGATCGTCTGGTCTAGAGCATTCTTGAACATTTAAAAAGGCATATAGTCGGAACTTTAATGCTCGTTCCAAGGCGTCTAGCCCACCGTTTTTAGGTAAGTCAAGGAAGGATATAATGCGTTTAGCCTCAAGAACAGTAAACCGTCGCCATGCCTCAATATCACGCTCCACTGCTTCTTCCATTCCCCGTGCTTGCTCAACTGCTTGGAACCATAGCCCATCGTGAGCAATCCAACGTTTGGCAAAGTCTTCTAATAATTCAAGAGCTTGTTCTCGTGTTAAATCTTCTTTAGAGTTTAACATCCTAGTTTCCTCCTTCCGACAGGTTTACATCCCCTTGAAAACTGGTTTTCTCTTTTCTAGAAAAGCCTTTGTCCCTTCCGTAGCATCTTCGGTATTTTGCAATGTGTCTAAGACATATTCTGCAAGTTCGTATCCTTCTATCCCTCTGTTAACAGCCTTTTTCACAGCACGGATCGAGAGAGGGGGCATTTGCTTAATTTCTTCGGCCAGCGCCAAAGTAGCCTCCATCAATTGTTCAGGGGGAACCACCTTAAGGTGAGGATTGCAGTTCCTTCTCTTTTCTCTAAAACAATCGTCTCAAGCCCCATAAAATTGACTCCTTTGCATTAGATTTCACTCATATGACTTTACTCTCTCTCTAATCCAACTCACTATCTCTGTCGTAGTTGCTCCCGGCGTAAACAACGCTTCAACGTGCCCGGCCTCTATAAGTTCGGCAATATCTTCCTCTGGAATTGTCCCCCCACCCATGAGTAAAATATCTTCCGCATTTTGCTCCTTGAGGAGTTCTTTAATCCTCGGAAAAATCGTCATGTGCGCTCCAGACAGAACACTTACCCCTATTAAATCAACATCTTCTTGGATCGCCGCTTCCACTAATTGTTCTGGGGTTTGATGCAATCCAGAATAGATAACTTCCATTCCAGCATCACGTAATGCCCGTGCGATCACCTTGGCACCTCGGTCATGTCCATCCAAACCTGGCTTGCCCACTAGGACACGAATTCGAGTTTTATTCATAACGTTCCCTCCCAACTATCCTAAAATACAGCTTGTTCTCTATACTCTCCGAAGACATCTTTAAGGACTGCAATTATTTCTCCCTCTGTGGCATAAGCCCGTACAGAGTCCATAATCTTAGGAATCAAATTATCGGATCCCTCAGCTGCTTCCTTTAAATCTGTCAAGGTGGTCTGAACGTGGATGTTGTCCCGGCTTTGTTTTAATGCAATAAGCTTACGTACCTGTGCCCGCTCAACCTCGGGATCAATTTTCAGCAACTCCATCTTGTCGTCTTTTTTCTCATTGACAAATCCATTAATGCCTACAATAATCCGATCTTTGCTTTCGATCTCTTTTTGATATCGATAAGCCGCATCGGCAATTTCCTGCTGGAAGAAATTTTCTCGAATTGCGCCTAGGACTCCTCCTAATTCATCAATCCTTCGGAAGTACTCTTCAGCGCCTTCTTCCATTTGATTGGTCAAGGTCTCCACAAAATACGAACCCGCCAACGGATCGATTGTATTCGTAACACCCGTTTCATAAGCAAGAACTTGCTGGGTTCTCAGAGCAATCTGAACGGACTTTTCTGAAGGCAATGCCAAGACCTCATCCATGGAATTGGTGTGCAAAGACTGAGTTCCTCCTAGGACAGCAGCCATCGCCTGATAGGCAGTTCGCACAATATTATTTTCCATCTGTGGACCCGTTAGAGAACAGCCTGCAGTTTGAGTATGGAAACGAAGCAATAGACTTTTCTCATTTTTGGCCCCGTATTTTCCCTTCATGTGACGCGCCCAGATCCGACGAGCTGCGCGTAATTTGGCGATCTCTTCAAAGAAATCGGTATGGGAATTAAAGAAGAACGACAATCGAGGTGCAAAGTCATCCACATCAAGACCGGCTTTGATACCTGCCTCAACATATGCAAAGCCATCAGCGAGAGTAAAGGCCAATTCTTGCAATGCGGTTGAGCCCGCTTCCCGAATATGGTAGCCGCTGATACTGATGGTATTCCACTTTGGCACATTATCTTTGGAAAACTTGAAAATATCCGTGATCAGACGCATCGAAGGATCCGGAGGGAAAATCCAAGATTTTTGAGCAATGTATTCCTTCAAAATGTCATTTTGAATCGTTCCGGTTAATTTATTAGCGGGGACACCTTGCTTTTCGGCAGCCACAATATACATGGCCCAAAGGATGGATGCTGGCGCATTGATGGTCATAGAAGTACTCACTTTGTCTAAGGGTATATCTTGGAACAAGGTTTCCATATCTTGTAGCGAATCGATGGCCACCCCGACACGACCAACCTCTCCGTAGGCACGTGGGTGATCCGAGTCATAACCCATGATGGTTGGCATATCAAAAGCCACACTCAAACCAGTTTGTCCTTGGCTGAGTAAATACTTATACCGTTCATTAGATTCTGTGGCCGTGGCAAACCCCGCAAACATCCGCATAGTCCAGAGTCTTCCGCGGTACATATTGGCTTGGACTCCACGGGTATAGGGATACTCGCCCGGATTTCCCAAATCTCGTTGATAGTCAATATCCACTGTATGACCTGGCGCATAGAGCGGGTCAATCGGAACACTCGACACTGTAAAGAACGGCCCTTTTCGCTCCTTTAGAGTGTCATAGTTTGCTTTCCAGCTCAAGAAGTTATTACTCATCCCATTTATCCTCCTTTAAAACGCTCTGCCCATAACGCCGCAGCGACTTCATAGGGATCTTCTTTTTCTATATCACCCAATTTTTGTTGGGCTGTTTCCCATACATCTTCAAACGTTGCTTGCAGTTTATCTTCCCAATGGCGCCAGACTTGTTTGCGAAGACGGTGTTTACAGCGCTCATCTCTTAGACCAGACGTCTTCATATATGTTTGATGAGCCTCAATCTTTTCGAATAGCGTCTCCACTCCAGTTCCATTTGTTACACTCGTTAAGACAACCGGTGGACGCCAGCCCAAACCATCACAACTTAAGTTTAACATCATCTCGATGTCGCCCTTCATACGTTCTGCCCCGGGCAAATCTGCTTTATTAATGACGAAAACATCAGCGACTTCCATAATTCCAGCTTTGATGGCCTGTATTCCATCCCCTGTTCCTGGGTTAAGTACGACCACGACTGTATCGGCCATTTGCATGATTTCTAGCTCAGACTGCCCGACTCCAACTGTTTCCAACAGAAGGCGCCCATACCCTCCGCCTTCTAAAATACGCAAGATATCGGAGGTTGATCGCGTGACCCCCCCTAGATGCCCTCGAGTCCCCATGCTACGTATAAATACGTCCCGATCTGTCCCATGGGCCTGCATACGAATCCGATCGCCCAATATTGCCCCTCCAGAATACGGACTACTCGGGTCGACGGCGACAATCCCTACTCTTTCGTTGTTAGAACGATATAGCGTCGTCAAAGCCTCCACTAACGAACTTTTACCGGCTCCGGGCGGCCCGGTAATTCCTACCACCATCTGCTTTCCTGTTTCTTTGAGGACGGAACGCATGATATAGGCCCGTTGTATATCATCTTCCACCCAAGAAATAAGTTTGGCGGTTGCTCTGCGATCCCGTTCAAAGAGTCGTGCTAACCATTGATCTAGTGCATCTTTGTTCAAAATTCCATCCCTGCCTTCGCCTCTACCCCTTGTTGATAAGCGTGACAATGCTCTGTCATTTCAGTCACAGTGTCTGCGACTTCCTTAATCTCAGGTGCTGCATAACGTCCCGTCATTACCAAATTAAGCCGAAGTGGTCTTTGTTGAACTAAATCAAGGACCTGCTCCACGGATATTAACTTAAAAGCTACTGCCACAAGGATTTCATCAAGGACAATCAGATCAAATTTATCTTCTTCGAACCAACGTCTTGCTTGTTCGAGCCCATCTTGGGCCATCTGAATATCAATGGGATCAGGATTTTCATATGAGACAAAGGATTCCTGACCCGATTGAACTAAGGTGAAGTTGGGTAGCAGTGTCGCGATTTTTACTTCCCCGTAATTCTTACTCCCCTTCATGAACTGAAGAAACCCAACGCTTTGGTTATGCCCAAGTGCTCTCATACTTAACCCCAGCGCCGCTGTAGTCTTGCCCTTCCCATTCCCTGTATAGACTAATATTAGTCCAGACAAACCACCTAACCCCCTTCTTTTTCAATATTGTTCCAGTCCCATCCTTCCTCATGTTTGGTATTTGCGGTTTATTCCGAATATCCTGAATTATCTTGCAATTATTATGCCAGTCACCGAATTCATATTTATTAAAGCTCATTACAATCGTTTTCAAGGGGTTGGGTCCTTATAATCCCTTATTGGGTTTAAAACGCCTCTCTTTAAAAATGTATACGACTATTTACACTTATTGTGACTTAAATCGTGTTTTGCTTTCTTGTCCTCCCTTCAGCCCTATGTCTACTTATGGATACATGTACCGATTCGTTGACAAATTATTATATTTCATACTAGCCCGACTGTTTTATTGAGTGCTAAATTTCAGATATTTATAACCGTAAAGCAAATCAGTCGTCGTTCTGATACCTATTTTCTTTAAATCCTCAACCATTCCTAGGAAAACGTTAGCAGCAATGATTGAATCTCCTAAAGCAGTGTGGCGACCCAATAAGGGCACTCCGTAAACTTCAGCCAAATCTTCAAGGGAATGACTTATTTGGTCGGCGAAAAGTAAATGTGAAATTAAATACGTGTCCAAAATAAGAGGGTACAACTTTTCTCCACAGTTGTTTTGCAGTTGCGCATTTATAAAACTAACATCAAAAGCTCCGCAATGAGCCACAAGCATGGAAGGCCCTGCAAAAATCATAAATCTATAATATGCCTCCACGAAATCTGGTGCTGCTGCAACCATTTCATCTGTGATACCGGTCAATTCTGTTATAAGAGGAGGGATTACACGATTAGGATTTATGAATTGGAGAAACGTCTCATTAGTAAGTTGTCCATTGTTAACAACCACTCCCCCAAGTGAAATAATTTTATCCCCTTTATGAGGATAAAACCCTGTTGTTTCTGTATCAAATACTATAAATCGACTGCTATCTAACGCTATAGTAGGCCATTTTCTCAGACGGAAAGCCGTGACCTCTTGACAAAATTCTTCATCAATCGCGAACAATAATTTATAAAGATTAACAAATATACTAATCTTTAATCCCCCCATACAAATGCTGTACTATAAAGTGTTACTTTCTCTTTAAGTGGGAGAAAGATTAAATGGCCTTATTTGATTTGAAATGCAGCTCTGGTTACGTTTTGCAGACGATCAACTGCCACAAAACTCTCGCGCATAACGGAACGTTCTCTTTCACTGAGGTTAGTTGGGTTAATATAGTTATCTGGAATGAAACCTAGACTAAGCTTTCGCAAGTTTTCTCGCATCCTAAACATCATAAGGGATAGAAAGGCCGCTTCGAAGTACTCGGCATCATCGGCGGAGATGGCTTCGAATTCGACAAGCTTTTTTAGTCGCGCTAATGTATTAACCTCAACTACGCTTTTCCACATAGCAAAAATGCGGATACAGTCCACAAGCAGAACGCCAGCGGCTCTTTTTAGATCTACTTCGTTTTTATGGTCTTTGTTCTTTTCCAATATTACGTTTTTGAATAGGTTAAGGGGTACCCTATGGCTTAGAGTATCACTTGTAAGGAAGTGGAATAGGGTCGGTGTATTGCGAAACACATGCAATGTATAATCACGCAGCGCGTGTGCCAAATACTCTTGTCCATAAACTGGTCTGAAATCTAAAAATATCGTGAACTGACGAACAGCGTCTGGGTCAGGTGTGTTTGCCCATTTATAGACCGTTTTTTTCCAATTTGTTATCGAACGACACCATTCAGGATTAGTAGACATAATATTACCAGGACATTTAATGAGACCACATAGTTCTAATCCTTCCGTTACGTAGTCTGCCAGCTCTTTAAAATAGTCCCTAATCTCTTCTTCCTCATCAGGCGAAACATCGGCATAAACTATGGCATTGTCTTGGTCTGAAGAGGGAGTCAGCTCTTCACGACCGCCACTGCCCATGGTTAACCAGCAATAATCAACAGGCGGTCGGCCGAGACCTTTTTTAACCATTAAATTCTCTGCCAGCAAAAGTAGTCTTCTGGTTAATATGTCATATAATTCTGACACTACTTCCCCAATTTCACTAGCGGTGGCTTTTTCCCTGATCATGGTAGCCACTGTATCGTTGATTTGCTTAGAAGCTTGTGCCAATTCCGAGATACTTCCGGCAAGTTCTATATCTCTAACAATAGTTATGGAATTAGTAATTCTTGCCCTAGTTAAATCTCCAATTGTAACAATACCGATAGGGCGATCATGTTCCGTGACCACAATATATTTTCCGTGACTTTTCAGCATGGTAAGCAGTGCTTGGTAATAGAAAGCATTGGCTGTCAACGTAGGGGGGGGTTGTTGCATAATATCGACTGCGGTAATTACTGAAGGGTTGCTGTCACGGGCTAATACTTTGCTAATAAAGTCACGCTCGCTAACTAAGCCCAGCATTATACCATTAGGATCTACCACAACCATAGAACTAATTTTTTTCTTTGTAAACAAACGAGCTAAATCGTTGATCGGTGTGTGCGGCTGACAGGATTCGACGGGAGTGGACATAATGTCATAAACCTTCTGTTTAAAGCGGTCAAATCCTAAACCAAACGACTCATACGGTTGTTCTTGTAGCATTTCTTCGTACAAGCCCCACAATCGGTCCGTTAATACGCGGTTAAAATAGAGCGCAACCTCTTGATAGTTCTGTAAAAGATTTTCAAAAATTTCTTTGCCCAGCACGTAACACGTTAAGTCTGATTGTGCTTTGGACGAGGCAGGGTATCGTTTGCCAGTAAGAACAACAGTTTCTCCAAAGAACTCTCCTTGACTCCTTAGTCTTACTGCCCCGTTTTTCCCGGTAATGATTTCCGCAACTCCTGATAGAACTAAAAATAAAGAATCCTGTGATTTTTCGCCCTCAACGAAGACAAAACTACCTTTAGGGTAGGTCTTAATGGGTATCGTTTGACTCAATTCCAATAAAACATTTTCTGGCAAGTGATCAAATGGTTTAAATTGCTTTAGTTTAAGTGACACATACTTCCCCCCCTGGATTTGATCTAGGCAGTCAACATGTTATCTTTATTCAATTAGTGATAAGACTCTGATTGTGATTATAGTATACCTTCTTTATCGAAATGTTAAGAATTTTCTTTATTTACTTAAATTAAGGATCCATCAAGATAAAGATCTCAGACTAATTTTGCATCCTAATTCTTGCGTTGTTTTAGGTACAGCGTTATTGGAAAAGCGTCAATATCCCTTATCTCAAATTTGGATAAGGGACCTATTGACGCTTACTTATTGATCATATTCTCATATGTTAATTTCGATGTACACTTTCAGACACATGTATCCATACGTGTACGTGACGCTGAAGCTAGGACACGGATGATTTTCGGGATTTTGATACCTAATACTGTAAACTTTAGTATACATCTCTTGGATCGGATATTAATGGAACTTCTAAGGGATATAGGGATGGAACCCTTAATAATAGTATGAAATAGCCACTTATAATGATCGGAATAGTAATGGCACTATAATTGCAAGATAATTCTGCATATTTTGAATACATAAATAATAATTAGTGAAAGGAGTATTTTTGGGCAGTGCAAGAATTCAGTACGGGAGAACAGTGCAAAGAATATCGTGAGTCTAATTTCAGAGGGAGGAAATTAAATGAACGCTTATAAAAAAGAAGTCTGGTTCACCATTATTTTTACCATTTTATTTTTATTTTCTGGTCATTTAGGACTATTCTTTTCAATTTTTCCAGTGGAAGGGAACTTATTAGGATTTCCAATTATGTATATTGTCCCTATTCTTTCCGGTTGGTTCGGGGTTCTTTTCTTAGTTATTGTAGCCGGTAAAATCGGAAATCAAATTGATGATGACATCGAAAAAGAAAATCAAGAAAATTCTAAAATTCGTGGCGAGGGGGTAGTGTAAATGCAAAATCAAGTTTGGCAACTGTCAAATCCCATAATAGGTATTATTGTAGTTTTCATTACCTTTGTCGTATTCTACGTTGTTGCCTATCTGTCAAACCGAGCAAGTACATCAGTACAAGACCTATACGCCACGAAAGGTGGGGTAGGACCCGTCATTAATGGCCTTGCGATGGCAGCTACTTACATGAGTCTAGCAACATTTCTAGGGGTTACTGCTTTAATTTTACGTCTCCAAGTTCCTTTTGTTATGTTGTGGATCCAATTCATTTTAGCAATCCCGTTAATAACAATTATCTATGGAACTAGCTTACGCCGAATGGGAGCGTTCTCTCCAACACACTTTATTAGATTACGCTATGGAAAAGAAGCATCAATTATTGCCGCGCTCTGGATGATTTTAGTATCCATTATGTACGCTTTAGGTCAAATGATCGGAATTGCAGTAACGTTTGAAACGTTATTAGGAATTCCTTATATGACTGGTTTATTTGTCGGAGGTATTCTAATTGTTGGTTACGTTACAATAGGTGGAATGAGCGGAGGAACAAACAATGCTGCCATTCAGATGGTTATCATGGCAATAATGTTTATTATTCCTTTAGGTGCGATTATGAAAGCAATGGGCGGTACTGGATGGTTTTTCCCTCCACTTCTCTATGCTGATATGGTACCAGCAATGCTAGATGCTCTACCTACATTCTTTGATTACAAGTTCCCAACAAAATGGTACTTTGCCCTTATTCCTGCCCTGACAATCGGGGCTTTAGGACTGCCACACTTAGCAATGCGTGTTTATACATCATCAAGTTTAAGAAGTGCACGTTCAGCAATGATTTGGTTTGCTTTAGCACTTGGTCTTGTTTTCTCAGCAACATACGCAATGGGATTTTCAGGAGTGTTTTTCGAGTATACAACTGGCATTCCTATTGCTCCTGCCGATACTGATAAATTAACAATTATTTTAAACTTAGCTTATAACCCTGAATGGGTAACTGCACTAGTTATTGCTGGCGCTATCTCAGCTGGTTTGTCTACACTGAGCGGTAACTTACTGGCAATTGGCGCTTTAATTTCACAAGATATTGTTACAACATTAAAGCCAGACTTATCAAATAAAACAAAAGTACGTCTGGGATATCTTTCTATTGCCCTTGGTGGTCTTGCAGCTGTATTATTAGCGATCCAACCACCTAAATTCCTTATTGTTAGTATCCTTTGGGCCTTTGGTCTGGCTGGTACGACCAATGCGTCGCTCATTATTATGGGGGTTTGGTGGAAAAAAGCAAATCGCTTCGGTGCAATGTGTGCTTCTGCTATCGGTGGGATAGTCTATGTTGTTGTTTCACCATTCGTTTTCCCTAAGATTGTTGTAAGTGGTCATGCTTTAACAGATAGTATGGGTCTTTCAGGCGGAATGCTTGCTGTACCACTTAGCTTTTTAATTTTAATTGTAGTATCTTACATTACAAACCGTATGCCTTCACTAATGAGTCAACAAGCAATAACTGAAACTGATAGCTTAGTAGAAAGAATCCATGGCTGGTCTGATATTAATCCGAAGCGTTATAATAGCATAGTCGGGCCGTTAATTATCGCTTCCATAGGTGCAATTGTCTTTGTTTGGGCAATGATGCCATGGGCATTCTAATACCATTTTTAAAGAGATTTGATAATTTGCTATGTGTTTGTAGAACTGTATAAAATAATTGAAAGCTGAATCAAAGGACTCAATGCTTTTGATTCAGCCATAATTATTTTTCTATTTTAGGAGGAACTATGGGAAAAATTACATTAATCTTTAGAACTTTACTATTAGACAAAAGGGCTATTGAGCAACTCTCTGCGCCAGAAACGCATTTTAGAGGGCATAGCTCGATAATTACAATTTTATTAGGGTTAATATACGGCTTTACAGCCATTATCCTTAACAGTGAGTTTATAAGAACATTTGAAACCCCGATATTAAGACAGGTCTTCATTCCTGCAGTATTTTTATTTTCCGGATATATTATGATGTTAATAACTAAAGTTGGGTTAACTTTACTTTTATGGGCAGGTTCAAGGGGCCTAGGTGGTGGTGGCTTTTTAGCTATCCTTTTCCAAAATACGACTATAGCATTAATTCCCTCTGTTATTGCATTACCTGCTTTCATTTCTCTTCAAGCAGATACTCCTCTGTCAATGCTGATGCTGATTTCTATTGGGGTTGCACTCATTTGGATTTATCTTGTTTGTGTTAAAATCGTTGAAGTCGTTCAACAATTTGTACCATGGAAAGCCTTTGTGGCGGTTCTCTTGGCGTTTATCTTTTTCATAAGTATTTATTATATTCTCTTACCTCCACCCGCTTAAACACCTCGACTTAGAAATTGAGCCTTACACGGAGGGGACTTATGCTTCGTTGTGCAAACCTTATCGCATCAACGGCTCTGAGTTTGGCGCCAAATCCTAAGATTTTTTGCCTCAGCGATTAGTTCTTCCCTGAAATCAGGATGAGCAATTGATATCAAAGCCTCGGCTCGCTGCCATGTCGCCAACCCTTTAAGATTGACTTTACCAAACTCTGTGACGACAAAGTGAACGGTTGTCCTAGTATCTGTAATCACGGAGCCCAGGGTCATGAGCGGTTTAATGCGGGACTTAACTTGTCCCTGTTTATCAATATAAGTTGAAGGCAAACAAATAAAACTTTTACCACCTTTAGAATTGTAAGCGGCTTCCACAAAGTCAAGCTGCCCACCAGATCCAGTCATCATATTAGGCCCAGACGATTCAGAACAAACCTGACCTGTCAAGTCGATCTCCAGACAGCTATTAATGGAAATCAATTGGTCGTTACGAGAAGCATTACAGGGATGATTCGTGTAATCCACTGGATAGGCGGCCAAGACTGGATTATTCCTCATGAAATCATAAAGTTTCCGTGACCCCGCCGCGAAGGAAAATGCGATTCTGCCTCGGTCTAGTTGTTTACACGTACCATTCACTTTTCCTGCCATAACCATATCAACAAATCCGTCAACTAACATTTCTGTGTGAATCCCTAAGTTCTTAAGATTCGATTTCGCTATCATAAGTCCTAAGGCGTTTGGCATACCGCCAATTCCTAACTGAATACAAGCTCCGTCCATAATCTCAGGTAATACATAGGCAGCAATTTTTTTATCTGTTTCAGAGGCAGGAGCCGTAGGTAATTCAGGAAGTCCTCTATGCCCTCCTTCAACAACATAATCGACGTTTGAAATATGGACCATATGGTCATACCCACCATGAACACTGGGCATATCTTCATTCACTTCCACAATAACTGCACGAGCCTTTTCGATCGCTGCCGCGTAATGAGATATTGTAACCCCAAAGCTGAAATAGCCATGTTCGTCCATGGGTGCGACTTGAATTGCAACGACATCTGTCTGTAAATTTTCGCGGATCCACCGGGGCACTTCTGAATATTTAATTGGAATGTAATACGCTTGACCATTTTGGACTAATTTGCGTTCGCGCCCGCCCATGTGCCAACTATTCCACGTAAAATGTTCTCCTAACGGGTCACTCTCCAGAATAGCCAGTGGCTTCAGCAGCACTGCTCCACGAATATTCACATCTTGAAGTTCCTCTGTCCGTCGGGCTAAAGCTTCCTCTAACAAAGAGGCTATACTTGCAGCCCAGCAAAACTCAATCCAATCTCCACTTCGAACGACCTTTACGGCTTCATCGGCAGAGACGCACTTGTTACGATACTCTTCAATGTACATAAAAATTCCTCCTTAACCTATTCACCTATACCTGCTAAACTCTATTATGAAATATAGTCAACATAGCTTGCATCCCAGTAGAGATGCTATCAACATACTATCTTATCATCAGCATAATTGGAAGAATATTCTCTCAGTGAATAAATAATATCCTCCCACTAATGTGGAAGGATATGTACGGCAAATAGACATTCTCTTCATGAATTTATGTTATCCGATATTGCTCATAGCTTCGATAATAGCATCCGTCATCTCTTTAGTACCGGACACTCCACCTAAATCCGGGGTAATATAATCTCTTTGCTTCAGAACATGCTCTATCCCTTTCTCAACCAGCTGAGCTTCTTTCACGAATCCAAGATATTTAAGCATTTCCACCCCTGAGAGAATCATGGCGAGTGGATTAGCCAGATTCTTGCCCGCTATCTGAGGAGCACTGCCATGGGCAGGCTCAAATACAGCGCCCGTTTCTCCGATATTTGCCCCCGGTGCAACACCTAGTCCTCCGACTAACCCAGCAACAAGATCAGAAACAATATCCCCATAGAGATTAGGTAAGACCAACACATCAAATTGTTCGGGTATTTGAACTAAATGCATACACATGGCATCGACAATCCGGTCGTCACACTCAATCTCCGGGTAATCACGGGCTACTGATCGTACGCTTTCCAAAAATAGTCCATCACTCAGTTTCATAATATTGGCTTTATGAACGATGGTCACTCGTTTACGCCCTTCTCGACGGGCTAATTCAAAGGCATACCTCCCGATTCGCTCTGAGGCTTCACGGGTAATAATCTTGATACTTTCCGCTGCATCGCGACCAACCATGTGCTCAATCCCAGCGTAGAGATCCTCCGTATTTTCCCGTACAACCACAATATCCACATTGTCATACTTCGAAGGGATATTCGGTAAGTTTCGCAAATGTCGAACATTGGCATAAAGCTCTAACTGTTTACGCAAAGCGACATTGACACTGCGAAAGCCTTTCCCGATCGGGGTTGTGATGGGTCCTTTTAAAGCTACCTTGTTACGACGAATCATTTCTAAGACATGATCTGGCAAAGGAGTTCCATATTGAGCAATACAGGTTTCACCTGCTTCTACTACTTCCCACTCAATCTCAGCCCGACTAGCTGTGATGACTCTTTGTGCAGCAGAACTAACTTCTGGCCCTATTCCGTCTCCCGGTATTAAGGTTACTTTGAATGACATTGATGAACTCCCTTTCTAATAAAGAAAACTTGCCGAGTAACAGAAAGGCAGTTCTTACCGCCTTTAAATTACAACGTTCTATTTAGCCTCGTGTTGTTTTAACATATCACTATAAATATACACTAGTTCCTTATCAAAGAGCGAACGCTTCATGTCGACAGCCAACGCCCTGACCCTTGTCAACATTTCATTAGCATCTTCGTCTGTCATCTCTTTTCCATACTCCAAGAAAAACTTCGCCTTAATGGACGCCGTGCCTGAGTGTTTTCCTATCACGATCTGACGTTCAGAGCCAACATCTTCAGGGCTGAATGCTTCATACGTCTTAGGGTTCTTAAGTGCTCCATCAGCATGAATCCCCGATTCATGGGCAAACATATTACTACCCACAATCGATTTCCAAGGTGGTAGCATCCGACCCGAGGCTCGAGCAACGTATTCAGAAACCTCCACAAAACGTTCCGTTGCAAAGCTTAAATCGGTATCAAGTAAGTGTTTTAAGGCCATAATCACTTCTTCTAAAGCCGCATTACCGGCTCGCTCTCCCAAGCCATTCACCGTTACCCCCACATGAGTCGCTCCAGCCTTTACTCCTGCTAAAGCATTGGCAGTTGCCATGCCAAAATCGTCGTGGGTATGCATTTCAACGTCAATCCCTGATTTTTCAATCAAAGTCCTAATATTGTCATAGGTTGTGAACGGGTCCAAAATCCCCACAGTATCACAATATCGCAAACGATTTGCACCCGCTTTTTTGGCTTCTTTAGCAAACTCCACGAGAAAATCCATGTCTGAGCGTGAGGCATCTTCCGCATTGACGGAGATGTACAATCCTTCACGTTTAGCAAAGGTTGTAGCCTTGACCATCCGTTCCAAAACGTCCTCACGTGTGGTCATAAGTTTATGCTCAATATGAATATCCGAGGTGGAAATGGAAATCGCCACAGCATCGACCCCGCAAGACAGAGAGGCTTCGATATCAGACACAACCGCTCGATTCCAGCCCATAATACTCGCTTTTAAGCCCAATTTACAAATATCACGAATGGCTTGCTTTTCATCGCCGCCCATGACCGCAACACCTGCTTCAATCTGATGAACGCCAAGCTCATCAAGCAATCGAGCTATGCGCAATTTTTCTTGATTTGAGAACACAACGCCTGCCGTTTGTTCTCCGTCGCGTAACGTGGTATCTACAATTACTAAATGTCTCATAAGACAAACTCACCCCTTTTCTTAAACTGGAAGAAACTACTCAGCTTAGTACAGCTAGATTTCTTAGTCCTTATAGTAGCATAATACCCCTCCGGTTTGAAGGATATCCATTTCTTTATACTGTATACTTATAAGACTCAGTGCATTAATATCCCGCTATACTAGAATCGTTACCCTATCAGGTGTTCTCATTAGCTTCTCCACTTCATCCAAGAATATCATGTGACGAACAATACGACAGTGAACTCGCCCTATTGGAAGAAGTACTTAGTACGAATAGAAAAGATGACCTAACTTAGGCTTTATACGCCAAATTAGGTCACCTTTTCGAGCGTGTTTGTGTGTGTTATGTGTGTTATGGGAGCGGTCCTATTAACACATTTTACCTTTTTTTCGTGTTAAGTGTTAGAGCGTCAGTCTTTTTAACACGCACTCGTAAGGTCATCATAACTCCCTTCAGTGAACACTTAGTTTCAAGCCAATTTCTCCTTAAGCAACTGATTGACAAGTCCCGGATTGGCCTGTCCCTTAGTAGCCTTCATGATTTGCCCGACAAGAAACCCGATTGCTTTATCTTTTCCAGCTCGATAGTCCTCCACCGATTGCGGATTGGCAGCAAGCACGCCGTCAATAATACCAAGCAGTGCTCCTTCGTCGCTGATTTGAGCGAGTCCTTTTTCCTTGACGATCATACTAGCATCCTTACTTGTGCTGTACATCTCTTCAAGAACGCTCTTGGCAATCTTTCCGCTCAATGTTCCCTTGTTAATAAGTTGGAGAAGTTCCGCTAATTGTTTGGCTGAAATGGGAGAATCGACCACACTACACTGGTTTGAGTTCAATAGACGAGTCATGTCGCCCATGACCCAGTTCGCCAACGTCTTAGCATCTGTATAGTAAGTTAAGGCCTCATCAAAGAAATCTGCCATCGCCTTTGCTTGAGTGATAACCGCTGCATCGTACGCAGACAGTCCCAGAGTTTGTAACCGGGCACGACGTGCGGCGGGAAGCTCGGGGAGGGTTTTACGAATACGTTCGACCCATTCCTTGTCGATAACCAAAGGGGGGAGATCAGGCTCAGGAAAGTAGCGATAATCATGCGCTTCCTCTTTCGAACGAAGTGTTAACGTGATCCCCTGTCCCTCATCCCAGGTGCGAGTCTCCTGAACCACGTTCTCACCGGCATTTAACACTCGGGCTTGACGAGCGACTTCATACTCCATGCACCGCCGAACTGAACTGAAGGAATTTAAATTCTTGGTTTCTGTACGAATTCCCAAGGTATCCGTTCCGAAGGGCCTCAGGGAAACATTGACATCAAAGCGAACAGAACCTTGTTCCAAACGGCAATCCGATACTTCAGTATACTCTAGTATCTGTACTAATTTTTCAAGATAGGCGAGAACTTCCGGAATTGAGCGCATATCAGGCTCCGAAACGATTTCCAGAAGCGGCACCCCGGCACGGTTATAGTCGACGGAAGACTCGTTTGACGTTGAGATCGTCTCTCCGCTATGCACGAGCTTTCCGGCATCTTCCTCCATGTGGGCTCGTGTGATCCCAATCCATTTCTTCTCTCCGTCTATTTCAATCTCTAAGCCACCCTTGCCGCAAATCGGCAAATCAAATTGAGAGGTTTGATAGTTCTTAGACAAATCAGGGTAAAAATAGTTCTTACGGTCGAACTTAGAAAACTCCGCAATCTCGCAATCCAACGCCAAGCCAGCCTTAATCGCAAAATTCACCACTTCACGGTTAAGAACGGGGAGCGCTCCAGGCATACCTAGGCACACCGGGCAAACGTGCGTGTTTTGCTCGCCCCCAAACTCCGTTGTACATCCGCAGAAAATCTTCGTCTTGGTTTGGAGCTCGACATGAACCTCAAGTCCACAGACCATTTCGAATTGGTTAGCGACTACCACTAGCCAGCACCTCCCCGGACAAACTTGGTTTTAACGTGTGATGATTCGTGTTTTGCTCGAAGGTATAGGCTACACGGTACAACGTGCCTTCATCAAACGCTTTACCCATTAGTTGCATACCGATTGGCATTCCTTTGACGAATCCAGCTGGGATAGAAATTGCAGGGATCCCTGCCAAGTTAATTGGAACAGTCGTTATATCAGATAGATACATAGTTAATGGATCTGCGGATTTTTCCCCAAATTTAAAGGCTGTAGTCGGTGCCGTTGGGGAGAGCAAAACATCAAACTTTTCAAACGCCTGATCAAAATCTCGTTTAATCAGTGTTCTTACTTTTTGCGCTTTTAGATAATAGGCATCATAATATCCAGAACTCAAGGCATAGGTTCCGAGCATGATCCTTCTTTTAACTTCAGGCCCAAAGCCCTCCGCTCTGGTCTGCTTAAACATGCCCAACACATCTTCAGCTTCTGCTCTGTACCCATAGCGCACTCCATCATAACGGGCTAGATTGGAGCTCGCCTCAGCCGTGGCAATCAAGTAATAAGCCGGTATCGCATACTCAGTATGAGGTAATGAACATTCCGATACTTCTGCGCCGAGATCGATCAGCGTTTGAATTCCTGCTTGAATACCTTTAGCAACTTCCGGATCAATCCCCTCACCGTAATACTCACGAGGAATTCCAATTCTCAGCCCTTTAACATTGTTAACGAGGAACTTTGTATAATCTGGTTTCTCATAAGCAACTGACGTCGAATCCAGTGGATCATATCCAGCAATCGCATTGAGCACTAAGGCATTGTCTCGGACAGTTTTAGTGAATGGACCAATCTGATCGAGTGAGGACGCAAACGCAATCAAGCCTAACCGCGAAACTGCGCCGTAAGTGGGTTTCATGCCAACCACCCCACAAAACGAAGCGGGTTGACGGATCGATCCCCCCGTATCAGATCCCAAACTAAAAGAAGCCTCGTCTGCAGCTACTGCAACTGCTGCCCCCCCGGAGGATCCTCCTGGAACACGTTCTAAATCCCAAGGATTGCGAGTCTTTGCAAAGTAAGAATTCTCAGTTGAGGAACCCATCGCAAACTCATCCATATTGACTTTGCCGAGTAGAATTGTTCCCGCGGCCTGAAGACGGTCTGTTACAGTCGCATTATAGGGTGGAATAAAACTCTCCAACATCTTAGAAGCACAACTTGTGCGAATCCCTTCCGTGCACATGTTATCCTTCAAGGCCATCGGAATTCCCTCTAAAGCGCCGAGCACCTCGTTATGGGCGATCTTGCGATCAATTTCAGCCGCCTGAGCCAATGCTTTATCTTCTAAAACTGTTAAATACGCTTGTAAATCGGGATCCACCGAATGGATTCGGGCAATGTAGGCTTTCGTCAATTCAGTGGAGCTGACATCTTTATGAACGAGAAGCTCATGTTGTTCGCTGACTGACTTTCCGATACTCACTGATTCCAACTTCCGCAGTCTCCTTTCTAAGTCAAACTTATTCTCGGCACCCTGAAGAAACCTTCGTCCCCATCCGGTGCATTTCTTAATGCTTTCGCATGATTAATTGAGGGTCTTACTTGGTCCTCGCGCAAGACATTATGTATTGGTACAGCGTGAGCTGTCGGCACGACATCGTCTGTGTCTAAGCGCTCCAACATAGCCGCATAGTCTAAAATGGAGTTGAGTTGTTCGGTATACTCTTGAATCTCTGGTTCCGTTAACTCTAGGCGCGCCAAGGCTGCCACGTATTCAACGTCTTCACGTGATATTGTCATATTCATTCACCTTCCCTTGGATAGTTTATTACTTCAGTCTCTATCATAGCAAATATGGAAGAACGAGGCAATTAAAATGATTGTGTACAAGTTTGGGGTGCAAGTTTTGGGGACGGTTCTTGGTAAAAGACAATTTCGACACTTTCATAGAAACTAATGATATACTTTGAATTAAGGTAAGCAAAAATACAAGCCTAACAATAAACTTTGCCTTTTTCTTCCCCTCTCAGTACTCTTAACCCGCCTTGTGCAAGTGCCCTAAGCTCGTCCTCTCCCGGATAGACAACGACTGGAGCAATGAAGTTTACTCTATCCTTAATCGCGTTGGTAGTAGATTCCCCGTAGGCTATACCCCCAGTAAGGATTATGGCGTCTACTTTTCCAAATAGCACAGTGGCACAACTTCCTATTTCTTTAGCAACTTGATATATGAAAGCATCATAGATCAGATTATATTCTTGATCTCCAGCTTCAGCTTTTTCGGACACCTCTCTAAAGTCATTTGTATTTAGGTAAGCTGCAATACCACCATGTCCACTAATTTTTTTCTGCATTTCACCAGGGGAATACACGCTGCTGTAGCAAAGTTTATTTAAATCCCCTATTGGGACTCCACCGCTTCTTTCTGGGGAAAATGGTCCTTCACCATCTAAGGCATTGTTGACATCGATTACTCTACCATTCTTATGAACTCCAACGGATACTCCTCCACCCATATGCGCAACGATGAGACGTAATGTTTCATAGCTTTTGCCATTTTCTTGAGCATATCGCTTGGCTACTGCCTTTTGGTTCAGTGCATGAAATATACTCTTTCTCTTAATTTCTGGTACGCCGGATATTCTTGCAACTTCCTCCATTTCGTCGACAATCACTGGATCGACGATGAACGCAGGTACATTTAAGGATTTTGCGATTTCATTAGCAATAATCCCGCCTAGGTTTGAAGCATGTTGTCCTTGTACACCAATTTTTAAATCTTCCAACATTTTTTCATTAACCTTATAAGTTCCACTTTCCATCGGTTTCAAGAGACCGCCTCTTCCAACAACTGCATTGACACAGTTAATGTCGAAGTTTTTATTCAGTAGATACTTAATAATGATGTCTTTTCTAAATTGAAACTGATCGTAAATTGTATCGAATTTCCCTACTTCATCTGATGTATGTCTTAAAGTTTCCTCAAATAATAGCACTTCATCTTCAAATACGCCAATCTTAGTAGAAGTTGACCCTGGATTTAAAATTAAAAGTATATGTGACATTTTCGATCCCCCAAAAATCATAGTTCTTACAATAATCTTCATCGTTTGACTCTGAAAATACATAGCGGTTAATTTTATGCCATTTATAATCAGTCGTCAACTTGATGTTTGAACGACATTCGTGAACCTGAACAATTTAATAGCGTGCTAAAAGTGTGTTAAAAGGACCGTCCCCTTAACACGCCCCTAACACCCCATAAAGGAGTCATATGACATGCACAATTTAGTGGTTCGCCGACCAAAATTTGATGAGATAGATTCGATAAATGAGTTTTTCGAACTTGTAATTCGGGATACCTTTGAAAGAAATGGGCTTTCTGATTTATTAGAAAAAACTATGGAAGAAGAGATAGCGGATAAGCGAAAATGCTTGAAAGAAGATTTTGAAAGTCATGGTGCGAACAGATATTTTCTTATAGTGACTATCGATAATCTGGTAGTTGGTTCGATTGAGTATGGGCCATCTAATGATTTAATAATTACATCGACGAATGGCGCCTTAAAAGACTTAGTTGAAATAGGAACAGTTTTTGTGAATCCTAAGCATCAGAGGAAGGGCATTGGAAATCTGATTTTGTTTAGAATACTAGATGAATTAGAGAATAAGGGAATTAAGGAGTTTTGTCTTGATAGCGGATACAAAAGTGCACAAAAGATATGGTTCCATAAGTTTGGAGAGCCAGAGTATTGTTTGAAGGATTATTGGGGAGAGGGTGCTGACCATATGGTCTGGAGATTGAAGGTAAGTGAAGTCATGAGGAGATAGAGAAAGCCGGTTTCCCACATTTATTGGGATAACCGGCTTTAGTTGTTCGTAAATAATAAAATTCAAATACGCAAGTGTTAAAAAGCGTGTTAAAAGGACCGTCCCTCTAACACGCTCTAACACGCTACTTTATCATCTGTTCAAATTCCTCTTCCGTCAAAACTGGCACTCCCAGTCCCTGCGCTTTCACGAGCTTTGAGCCTGCTTTTTCCCCGGCAATGATAAAGGCCGTTTTTTTACTGACACTGCTTGCGGCTTTTCCACCATACTCCTCGATAAGGGTCTCAATCTCCCGCCGCTCCCAACGTTCTAAAGAGCCAGTGACGACGATGCTTTTTCCTGCGAAGATCTGTGGTTTAGTTGAGGTTCCCGCTGTCATATTTACACCAGCGTCACGTAATTTTGCAATGCAGTGTTTCGTACTCTCTAAGGCAAAGAACTGCACCAGGCTTTCCGCCATGGCCGGTCCAACGTCCGGAATCCCTTGCAATTCTTCCACCGTCGCGTTCTGCAATTTCTCCATCGTTCCAAATGTCTGGGCCAGAATCTTCCCTGCTTTTTCTCCAGTGTGGCGGATTCCCAAAGCGAAAATCAAGGGAGCCAGCCCTCTCTCTTTACTGTCAGCGATTGCCTTCAGTAAATTCTCCGCCGATTTTTCCCCCATACGTTCTACAGGAGTTAAAGCCTCGAAGGTCAAGGAGTAGAGATCAGCGGCATCCTTGATCAGTCCCGCCTCTAGAAGTTGCTGAACAACCGCAGGTCCTAACCCATCGATCGCCATGGCATCCCGAGAGACAAAGTGAATAATCCCCTCTCGTTGTTGGGCAGGGCAAGTGATACTCTGACACCGATAGGCAGCTTCCCCTTCTTCACGCAACACCGGACTCTCACATTCTGGGCATAAATCTGGCATTTCAAAGAGTCTTTCCTCACCAGTCCGTTTTTCCGGTATAACTCGGATAACCTCTGGAATTACGTCCCCTGCTTTATGCAAGAGTACATAATCCCCAATCCGAATATCCTTTTCGCGAATATTATCGAGATTATGAAGTGTGGCCCGACTCACTGTGGACCCTGCCACAGAAACTGCTTTTAGCACTGCGGTAGGCGTCAACACCCCCGTCCGCCCAACTCGGATGACAATATCTTCTACGACCGTTTCAACTTGCTCTGCTGGAAATTTATAAGAAATCGCCCAACGAGGGCTTTTTGCGGTAAAGCCCAGTTCCTGTTGAAGGTCAAATTCATTCACTTTAATAACCAGACCGTCGATATCATAGGGGAAACGATGACGTTCTGCTGCCATTTCTTCACAATAATTAATAACCTCTTCAATATCGTTAAACACTTTATACTCAGGGTTTACGACAAACCCTTGTTCCTTCAAATAAGTAAGCACATCGATTTGATTATGTAATCCCAGTTCTTTCGCTGATAACACTTGATAGGCAAAGTAGTCTAGTTTACGCTCAGCCGTGATTCGCGAGTTCAGCTGGCGCAATGACCCTGCTGCTGCATTGCGAGGATTGGCGAAGGTGGCTTGCCCTTCATCTTCCCGTTCTTGATTTAATCGAGCAAACGAGGCCTTAGGCATATACCCTTCCCCCCGAACACTTAGCTTCGATACAGTCTTATTCAAACGCAGGGGAATCGATCCCATCGTTTTGACATTGGCGGTGATATCTTCTCCGACCGACCCCTCTCCCCGAGTTGCGCCACGCATCATAAGCCCCTCCTCATAGGTTAGGGCGACTGTTAAACCATCGATTTTAAGTTCCACGACATAGTCTACGGAGGCAGTAACTTGACGTACGCGTCGATCAAACTCGCGTAAATCACCTGGTGCAAATGCATTATCTAAACTAAGGAGAGGCTCCAAATGCCGTACTTTCGTGTACTCTTTGGCAACCTCTCCTCCAACCCGTTGAGTCGGAGAATCCGGAGTAACCCAGTCTGGATGCTTGGCTTCTATGTTCAGGAGCTCGCGCATTAAAGCATCATATGCCGCATCTGAGATGAGTGGTTGGTCAAGCATATAATACTGCTTATTGGCGTCTTCAAGTTCCTTGCGAAGCGTTACTAAGCGATCGAATTCATCCTTCACTGAAATCCCTCCGATCCTCGTCTCTTTCCTAGCTAATAAGGCTTATCTAACTAACAAGCTCACAGATTTCGAAGTAAATAACTCATTAATACTATTATTTCCATGATACTGCTAATTAACCCGCAAGTTGATTACCTAGTACGAAGTATTAGCCTTGGAAATAAGTCGTCATTTGTGGTACAACTTGTTTTTTACGGGAGAGAACGCCTGGTAGATCAACGCTGCCATTAACGATTTCTTTTCCGAAAGCCTTAGCGACTTCTTCAGGATTTTCCCCAGTGACGATCAATTCGGTGCCGTCTGTCAAGATATCTGTAATCATCAAGCAAAGATAGCGCATTTCCTGAGCGACACGATGTGCTTCAATAGCAGCTGTTAAGGTTGCTCGAACATCTTCAAAACCAGCCATACCCATTAGGCTGACTTGTCCAACTCCGACTTTGTGTGCACCCATGGTGAATGCCTTGAGGTCTTCTTCTATCATGCTTTGAGGAGTACGATCTGCGATGTTGGAGGATGCTTTAAACATTTCAATACCATAAGACATAGGTTCAACGCCAGCAATTGCTGCAAGTTCGGCAGCAATTTCTTTGTCAAGTGCAGTGCAGGTTGGGGATTTGAAGATCACGGTATCGGAAAGAATCGCTGAGAGTAGAATTCCTGCGATGCCTTTTTCTGGAGTGAGGCCGAGTTCTTTATAACATTTCGCCACGATGGTGCATGTCGAACCAACTGGCTCAATACGAACATAAAGGGGCTCTGAGGTTTGAAAGCCGCCGACTTTGTGATGGTCAATAATTTGTACGAGTTGGGCTTGGTCTGTACCAGCAACCGCTTGACCATATTCATTGTGGTCAACGAGAATCATTTTTTGTTTAGGTTCTACGGACTCCAAGACCTCAGGAATGGCAACTCCGAAATAATTAAGTACATACTCAGTCTCTTTATTGAGCTTCCCTGCTGAGCAAGGAACACAATTTTCAGTTCCTGTAAGTGCCTTCAAATTAGCTAAAGCGATAGCCGAGCACACTGAATCTGTATCTGGACTTTTATGACCAACAATATAAATTTTATCTGACATAGTTACACCTAAACCTTTCTTTTTACGAAATTTCGGAAATGTACAGTAGATAAAAAAATGTTACAACTTCGTTAACTTGGCATATTCAGCCATAAGTTTTTTAATTCCACCGTCGAAAACAATGGTCAACTCCGCCTGGTCGCCTTCTCCTCTAATTGAAACAATAATTCCGCGTCCGAACGTTGCATGCTCCACTTTGTCTCCTAAATGATGCGCCTCACCTCCTTTACTAACTAGAGTACTGCCGAAACCTTTTTCCCATGAACCCGAACCTAAGGGAATCGTTTTATCCTTTGATCCACCCCGCTGCCAAGATGACTTAGGTTTAGCCTTAGGAACACGTTTTGGCGGATCTAGAGGGTCAATATCCGTCATTAAGGTGGAGGGTATCTCGGTTAAGAAGCAGGAAGGTCGATTGTACTGCGTTTTGCCGTAAAGCATTCGCATTTCCGCATTACATAAATAAAGCTTCTCCCTCGCTCGGGTGATGGCAACATAGCAGAGACGCCGCTCTTCCTCAAGTTCAATCGGTTCCATGAGTGAACGGCTACTGGGAAATATCCCGTCCTCCATGCCTACGACAAACACCACCGGAAACTCTAACCCCTTCGCGCTATGCATAGTCATCAGCGCCACAGCTTCTTCCCCTTGGTCTAGATCATCAATATCGGCGACTAAGGAAACTTGCTCTAAGAAACCGCTTAAACCCCCGACCGTCTCCTCCACATCTACCCCATCATTTGACGCATTTTGCGCGGACTGAGCCGCTTTCGCATCATACTCAGCGGTGACTGACAGGAACTCACGCAAGTTTTCTAGGCGATTCTCCGCTTCGGGTGTATCCTCTGCCTGAAGAAGCGCTTCGTACCCCGTTTTGTTTAATATCGCTTGAACTAAATCGGTAACCGACGCTTGCTTAGAATACGCCACTAATTCTTGCATCAATTGAGCAAAACCAACCAGCGGTTTCTTAGCTCTTGTTGGCAATTCTGGAATATACTCCGCCTCCAAAATCGCGTCCAATACGGGCATTCCCTGTTCCTCCGTATATTCCAAAATCTTCTCTAGCGCACTATCTCCAAGACCTCGTTTAGGTACACCGAGGACACGTGAAAAACTCACTTGATCCGCAGGGTTATACAAGACTCTTAAATAAGCTAAAATGTCCTTGATCTCCAGGCGCTGGTAGAATTTTAAGCCAGAGAAAATACGATAAGGTGTAGATGCTTTCATTAAACGTTCTTCAAGCGCCCGAGATTGAGCATTTGTCCGGTAAAGAACCGCAAAATCATTAAAAGGGCGCCCTTCCAGCTCATGTAAACGTTGGATACGTTCAACGACGTAGGCGGATTCATCTCGTTCATCATTACCGACATAACACACAACAGATTGCCCCTCAGGATTTTCGGTCCAAAGCGACTTCTCTTTACGAGTTTCGTTATTCTTTACGACGGCATTCGCTGCACTGAGAATTATTTGTGTTGAACGGTAATTTTGTTCAAGTTTAATGACCTTCGCTTCCGGGTAATCCCGCTCAAAATCAAGAATATTTTGAATATCTGCCCCGCGCCATCCATAGACCGACTGGTCATCATCCCCTACCACGCAGAGATTACGATACTCACTTGCTAACAATTTGATCAGCATATATTGGGCATGATTTGTATCTTGATACTCATCGACCATAATGTATCGAAATTTATCCTGATAATAACGAAATACTTGCTGGTTTTGCTGAAAGAGCCGCACTGTCAGCATGATAATATCGTCAAAATCTAGGGCATTGTTATTTTTGAGTCTCTTCTGATAGGATTTATAAATGTCCACGATTTTCTGCTCATAATATCCAGAAGCCTTATATGAAAAGCCCTCAGGGTCTAAGAGTTTGTTCTTGGCATCACTAATAACTGCCGCAACACTACGCACTGGGAATTTCTTTTCATCCAGATTGAACTCCTTTAAACACGACTTAAGTAACGACTGTTGATCCCCAGTATCATAGATGACAAAATTCCGGTTATACCCCGTCATATTATCTATTTCACGCCTCAGAATACGAACACAAGCAGAGTGAAAAGTGGTCACCCATAACCCATATCCCTCACTGCCTACCAATGTGGTCACTCGTTCACGCATCTCTTTGGCAGCTTTATTCGTAAACGTGATTGCTAAAATCGCACTAGGTTCTACCCCTTGAGCAATTAAGTGGGCAATTCTATAGGTGAGCACTCGGGTCTTCCCCGATCCAGCCCCCGCAAGAATTAGAAGCGGTCCCTCTCTATGCTCTGCAGCTTCCCTCTGTACTGGATTCAAATCGTCCAACCGATACATTAACCACTCCACCTCACTTCTTGTACTTATTATAACATACACTACGTCCTGCTGTTGCTTGATTTGCTATCAGTCTCTTCCCGAACAGACACCACAATAACAATTAGCTATACCTAATCTAATGGACACCCTAGGCCAAACTTTAGTTACTGAGTTAATTACCTAGAATATAACCGAAATGTCATAGGATAGCCCCCAAGCCATCGCCAATTAACCTACTGCTTTTCGCATCAAAGTTGAATACACGCGGAAATAGGCGAAAAATTGCGATTAAACAATGAACAAGGCTAAATTCAGATCCCGCGAACCAATATCTCACTGGGAAAAAATTATGGTAACATAAATAAAGTTAATGGAGACCCACGACTCTCCATTAACTCTCCATTAACTTTACACTACATTATGCCTATTATACTCTGTTTATCAAGACTGATCTAAGCCTGCTTAAAACTCACAAGAATTGGCTGTCCTCGGAAATGAGATCACATCTCGGATATTTGACATTCCTGTCAAATACATAATCATGCGTTCGAACCCAAGGCCATATCCGGCATGTTTTACGCCGCCATATCTTCGTAGGTCAAGGTACCACCCGTAATCCTCTGGGTCCAGTCCGGAGTCCGTCATCCGGGTTAGCAGTATATCAAGACGTTCTTCGCGTTGACTTCCTCCAATAATTTCCCCGATCCCGGGAACAAGCAAATCCATAGCTGCTACTGTCTTGGCATCATCATTGAGTCGCATATAAAACGCTTTAATGTCTTTTGGATAATCCGACACGAAGACTGGCTTTTTAAAGATCTTTTCAGTCAGATAGCGCTCATGCTCGGTTTGAAGATCAATACCCCATTTAACAGGATATTCGAAGTGAGTGTTCTCCTTTTCCTTCTCTAGAAGATCTACTGCCTCAGTGTACGTAACATGGCCGAACTCTGAGCTTAGTATATTTTCCAACCGTTCGAACAAGCCCTTATCGACAAAATTATTAAAAAACGCCATCTCTTCTGGAGCATTGTCCAAGGCATATTGGATGATGTATTTCATCATTTCTTCCGCCAAGTTCATATTATCTTTCAACTCAGCAAAGGCGATCTCTGGCTCGATCATCCAAAACTCTGCAGCATGCCTTGCTGTATTCGAATTTTCCGCTCGAAACGTAGGTCCAAACGTATAGACGTTGCGAAAGGCCATACAATACGTCTCCACATTGAGTTGCCCGCTAACCGTCAGACTTGTTTCCCGACCAAAGAAGTCTTTGGAAAAATCCACATTTCCAGCGTCGTCGCGGGGAGGTTTTTCCATATCGAGAGCAGTCACCTTAAACATTTCCCCTGCACCCTCAGCATCACTTCCAGTGATGATTGGGGTGTGCACATAGACATAGCCCTTTTCTTGGAAGAACTTGTGAATGGCAAAGGCAACGACTGAACGCACTCGAAAGACGGCTGCAAAGGTATTGGTCCTGGGGCGCAAATGCGCAATCGTTCGTAAATACTCAAACGTATGACGCTTCTTTTGCAGAGGATAATCCGCTGCAGAGATCGAGAGAACCTCGATGTGCTCCGCTTTCAATTCAAACGGTTGCTTGGCTCCAGGCGTAGAGACAAGCGTTCCTTGTACACGAAGAGCGGAACTAATCGTGAGCTTCCCAATCTCTATAAAGTTAGCTAAGCTCTCTTCAAAAACCACTTGAATGTTTTCGAAAAAACTTCCATCATTGACCTCAATGAAGCCAAACGCTTTAGACGAGCGTACAGTACGAACCCATCCTGATAGTTCTATGTTTTGATTGAGAAACCGGTCAGTCTCTCTGAAAATTTCCTTAACAGTCACAGATTGCATATTAATCCTCCTCAAAATATCCCATTGAGGGTTTTATGTATTTGCTAATTTTAAATTATACCCGATTCATCTTCTTACTTCAAATAATAAGGTCTAGGCTAACAAAGCCTGTAGCAGCTCCTCTGTTAAGTCTTCCTCCGAATAAATAGGAATATTATGCTCTTTTAAGATTGCCGCTGTCACTCCCTGTCCCGACAACCTGCGATGAGAAAAGCTTCCATCATAGATATGATTCACCCCACACGATGGGCTTCGTTCCTTGAGAATTGCAGCAGTCACCTTTAAGATCCGCACAATTTTCAAAACTTCTGTTGCTCCTTGTCTGAATTGAAGAGTTACTACTTCGCCTTGCTCCCCTTGGACCGCGCACCGCCCAGCTAGGACGTCTTGCCCTGTCCCAGCGACAATTTCCATCGGTGAACGCGGAGTTGGCAAACCACCTAGCTGTTCAGGACAGACTGGGATGAATTTCCCTGAAGAACTGTACTCTTGCAGCAAAGTATGGGCGTTTGAATTTCCGTCATATTTTGTATTGAGTCCCAGCAAACATGCGCTGACTATAATCACTGTGGACTTCCACCCCCTTTCATATACTTTGTTCCTAAAAATCGTCGTGAGACACCCATTCCTACAAGGGAGTGGTACCCAGTCGTCCACTTTGGTAGAGGTTGTCCTTCGCAGGAACTGACAAATAGTCGTTATTTCTCAATCTCATCCACATCGATACCAGCCATTTTAATCAGATACATGGCATTGCGCGTGGTCGAAATTCCTGGTCGAAGTTTGTAGTCAAAATGGATTTCATCATACTTATAAAACTCCCTAAAATGATAGTTTCTTATTTTCCGTTCACTTTCATGCTCCAGAGCTCCGAGCTCCAAATCATGAGTTGATACCATTCCCATCGCTCCAGACTTGCTTAATTGTCGAATCAGAACTTTAGCCCCAGCGTGACGGTCTTGAGAATTTGTACCCTTGAATATCTCATCTAATAGGAAGAATAGTTTTCTTTCGGTTTTAGAGGCTATGACAATCTGTTTAATACGCAATAATTCTGCGTAAAACGAAGAAATATTTTCACTTAAGTTATCGCTGACACGCATACAACTATAAATCTGCATCATCGAACAACTGAATCTTTTGGCGCACACCGGCGCACCCGCATAGGCTAATACCATATTGACACCCACTGTCCGAAGTAGAGTGCTCTTGCCTGACATGTTGGAACCCGTAATTAATAAGATGCTCGCACGCTTATCGATGGTTATATCGTTAAACGTGGTACTAACCAAGAGTGGATGCCCCATCTTGTCTGCACTTGGTCCCGAATTGTCTGAGACAATTTCAGGAAATACCCACTCAGGGTGATCATAGTGAATAATTGCCAGGCTTGCTAACCCTTCCAGTTCAGCGATTGTATCGACCCAGAGGCCCAGATAACGTCCGGACTTCTCTTTCCAAGCTTCCAAGGCAATCATGCACTGGATATCCCAAAGGGTGAAAATGTTAACGACCAAAAACATCGAATTGCTGCGATTGGATATCATGTCAGTCAAACCTGAAAGCTTTCTAATTTGATGGAAGGCTGCCTTACCATCGCGGTCATACAACCTTTTTTTCAAATCTTGCAGGTACTCCGCTTTGAAGGTCCGCTTTTCAAACCGTTCCAGCATTTTCTCATAAATTTTAATATTATCCTTATAGTTGTATACTGCTTCAAGTGCTTTGCCTCTTTGCTTGCCCACTAAGAGTATCATTGCCTGAATCAAAAACCCTGCCAGTGGATACCCATAGGATACCCAGGTTGTCATAAAATACAGCACCACAAAGGTAAGCGTGATGATTGGGAGCGCTCGTGCTAAAATGATTAAACCAGGTCGCAGATAATTTCCATCGTAGGTCTTGGCCCATTCTATGATCTGGGTTGGAGAATTTAAGGCGCGCGTTGTCGTTCTAGCCTCCGCCATAAACCGATGTCGCCAGGCCAGATTTAGAGCCAATTCCTTGATTGCGTCTTGTTTCTTACGAATGGCACCACCCTCGGCAGGGAGTTCGGTCAAACTCGCTTTCAGCTTTTTCCTTCCCCGATAGGTCTTAGCTGTATTAATCCACTGGAAAAGTGAACTTGCTCCAAAAAGATCAAGGTCTTCTGAATAAGGGTGAGCAGGATCTTTAAAGTCTTCTCCCGTATCAGGAAAGGCTTTCCACTCTCCAACTAAACGCTGCAAAGCTTGGTCATACAGCTCATAAAGCACTTTAATATAGTTTTGCTTTGTCTTGAACTTTTGGTGCCATACGACGAGCCCAAGAAAAGAAATCGCGGTAAAGAGAAGCATACTAAAACCCATTGAAGAGCGTTGGGTCATATATAGAAATACAGCTACTGCACAACCAATCAAGAATAGGGCAAGTCTTACATTACTTAATCGGTTAATTGTCTGGGTCAGTTCTTCTAACCGCCGAGCATAATACGTTCTTCGTTTTTCGTACTGTTCTTTAGGCCCTTGCAAATGGTTTATCCCCCTACTCAAATTATCCTTAAAGATTGTAACAACCCCGATTTCCTCTAATTGTCTTAGGGTAATATCATCATATTTCCAGCCTTACTATACCCTATTCTGTCTGGTATTGGCAAAAGCCTTCTTCTAAATTTCGACTTTCCTTAAGATTTTTCGAATGCTATACTGAGGTATTGGAGGGATTGATATGGGACTTAGTAAATCGTCGACTACTTTACTGGCACTGGATTCACTTTCAATTTACAGGGGACTACTTAAGGATAATGTGATAAGCAGCCTCAAAGAGCTCCTTATTAGCTTAGACAAAGGAGATGTCGATCTTCGTAGAGTCGTTAATTTATATAATGACTTTTACTTTGAGTTGGTAAAAAGTGATACGCTTTCATTAAAAGACTATATCTTAGACAAAATAACGTTTGATGAGAATCCATTTTCTTTGAAGGTACAAGCTGTGCAGTGCAATGACTCTGATCGTATTCTTGATAACGCGGTTTCTCATGATTTAAGAGGTCTTCAACTAGTTTCAGAACTTGATCCGTCAATAATCAAAGCGGAGATAGCCGAATTATTTGAAGATAGCCCTGATAAATTAATTTTAGAAGGACTTCCTGAATGGGCCTTAGAAAGTCAGACGAGCAGCAGCCTAAATCATACCCAACTCTTGAAGGATAGGTTTAACTCCTGCAAGCATTGGGGCGGGTGTGTCGAGGAGCTTAGAAATTTCCACAAAACCTACGGAAGCGGGATATTCGCTCGTAATATCGCTTATGTTTGGGAGAAAACGAACGGCCATGGCTACCTAAAGGGAATCGATAATCCAGACCCAATCACCCTAGACGAACTGGTGGATTACCAAAACGAACGGTCAAGAGTGATTGAAAATACAGTTCAGTTTTTGGAGGGCTATCCAGCTAACAATGTTCTACTTTATGGAGACAGAGGTACTGGGAAATCCTCTACTGTCAAAGCTATACTAAATGAATATCAGAACCATGGACTGAGAATGGTAGAAGTCCCCAAGGCCTATCTTGCTGATTTCCCTCTAATTATTCGGCAGTTAAAACATAGAGCCCAGAAGTTCATCATCTTTGTCGATGATCTGGTTTTTGGGGATAATGAAGAAAATTATACCTCCCTGAAGGCAGTACTCGAAGGTGGCCTAGAAAGTAAAACACCCAACATAATAATCTATGCCACCTCTAACCGAAGACATCTTGTGAAGGAGTACTTTAGTGAGAGAGCAGGCTTGCACTCAGGCAACCCTCATGAGGAAGTACACGCTGGGGACAGCATGCAGGAAAAACTTTCGCTTGCGGATCGATTTGGAATTAGTGTGGTGTTCTCTTCACCGGATCAGAAGCGCTATCTGAAAATTGTCGAGGGGATTGCGGCAAGCAGAAGTTTAAAGATCGATACAGAGCGGCTTCACAGAGAGGCACTACAATGGGCACTTTGGTATAACGGCCGTTCAGCACGGACTGCAAGACAATTTGTCGATTGGATCGAAGGAAATGAGGCTATCCATTCCTCATACATTACTTGTGATCTTCAAAAAGGTCACTACCGATAAACCTAGAATGAATATCCCCGCCAGAAGAGATGCATATGCCGTACCTTTCTTGGGCTTATTCCTATCTTTTAATGCTGTGATACCATTAACTAGCAGCAAAAGACTTAGTAAAACTTGGTTAACCAAGTTAAGTTGCATACTCTGTAATCCCGTAAAATCGCCGAAAAGCACAAGCAAGGATAAACTCATTACCGCAAGAGCTACGAATATCCTAAATAGATTTATGGGTAAGAAAATCTTATTCCGCGTCTTGCTTCTAGCTTGGTTAATTCGCGAATCATTCTCGTTCTCTTTACTCTTTACGAACTGATTATTCGTCACGTTCTCTTTATTGTCTTTGATCTTTCGATTACTTCTATTACTTCTATTGCTTTTATTACTCTTATTGCTCATATCTTATACCTCCATCTATGAATCTAGGCAACAATTAATATATCGGCCTAGCAACCCTTATACTAGATCCTTGAGAAAGCCCCATTCCTTAAGCTTTTCTTCATACTTCTTGGTATTTGCGGGGCTAGAGGATGTTAGCTTTTGAAATGTTAACTCCGGTATAGCACCGAATCCGATCCATTTCTTGTAGGTTTCGTACGCTTTGCCTCCATTAAACATCACTGTTGCAATGCTTGGATAGGCTTTGAACAGAGCGCGAAAGTCGTTTACTTGCTTATCTCGAATATTCGAATCCAGACTACCCTCTCTATAACAATTTGCAATGACATCCCATACGGCAATGTTCTTAGCTTTAATGAAGGAAATTCTTTCTAAGTAGGCCTGACTAGGCACCTCATCGAAGATCCCATAGATAATCTTCCAGAATTGATTCCTGGGATTCGCATAATACTGCTGTAATCTAAGGGATTCTACGCCTGGCATAGACCCAAGGATTAATACGCGTGAGCGCTCATCGATGATCGGTAGAAATGAACTCACTAACAATAGCTCTCTCTCCTTCACTACAAGTCGTCTCAAATTACCTTGACCGTTTCTCAAGACCGCGCAGATCCTCGATTCTTTCATACATATAAGCATAAGAGTCTTCTATTGCTTTGTTGTAAATATGGGGTCCTATATTATTTAAAATGTAATCAAGGATTAATACCGCCCCTAAATTGGTGATTTCCTCATCTCTTTCCTTCCAAAAGAATTCTTTTAATCCTTCAACGAGGCCTTCTCTAACTTCTTTTTTTAGTTCAATTTCCATTTTCAATACTTAATGCCGCCCCTCTTGTTTTATGAAATCTGACAGTTGTTACGTTTTCTGTTACGTTCCTCATTATACTCTAATCATGTGGACTGGGCTATTAATTGCTCCTATTCTTAGTATAGTTGACAACAAACTGGAGAATAATGTGTATGGAAAGCGTAATAAAGGGGTTTATCTGAATGGATGATTATTTTGACAATATTGACAGTACCGAAATTAACTTAAAGTATTTCACGGAACATCACGAGAGTATTTATAAGGCCTATGAGAAATACGGTCAGTTAGTTCATAAAGAAGGCGGCCCTTTAGATGAAAAGACATGCTGGCTAATTAAAGTAGCATTGTCTACTGAGTGCCAATACCCTAGGGCATTACGGACACATATCTTCAAGGCTTTAAGTAGCGGGTGCACTATGGAAGAAATTGAACACGCTATTCTCTTGGTGGCTCCCAGCGCAGGATTTCCGAAAACGATGTCTGGTATCTTAATTTTGAGAAAGATCTTAGAAGAATCAGGTCACGAATCTATACACTGAGTATGCTATTGTTACGCATGAAGCCCTCTTCCTTCTCTGAAGGCATGAGGGCTTTCACTAGTTTTCGACGATTATATTTTAAATATTATAGTTCCTCAAGCTAATTACATATGGGCTAATCCCTCTTTTGTAAGTGTAATCGCATCTACATTGGTAAATTATTACTCCTCATTGTCTATATTTATTACTAATAAAGTGATATAATATATTCTTGGAATAAAAATACTAAAAATAAAGGAACGATTAATAATGATTAGTACAAGTGGTATCACTTTAAGATTTGGTAAAAGGGCCTTATTTGAAGATGTCAATGTGAAATTTCTTCCCGGAAACTGTTACGGGTTAATTGGCGCAAATGGTGCCGGTAAATCCACTTTTCTAAAAATACTATCTGGCGATGTAGACTCAACAAGTGGCGATGTCATCCTGACACCCGGTGAACGAATAGGCGTTTTAAAACAAGACCACTTTGAGTTTGAAGAATCCGAAGTGTTAAACACCGTCATGATGGGTCACTCCAGACTCTATGAAATTATGGTAGCCAAAGACGCTCTCTACTCAAAATCAGACTTTACCGAAGAAGATGGAATTAACGCTTCCATACTAGAGGGCGAATTTGCCGAACTTAACGGTTGGCAGGCTGAGGCTGAGGCCTCTGAATTATTAATGGGCTTAGGAATTAGCAAGGACCTTCAGAGTAGTAAAATGAAAGAGCTTAGCGGAAGCGAGAAAGTTCGTGTTTTACTCGCTCAAGCTCTATTTGGTAATCCCCACATTCTATTACTCGATGAGCCTACCAACAACTTGGACCTTCATTCCATCATCTGGTTGGAAAACTTCCTGTATAACTACGAAAATACGGTTATTGTCGTCTCCCATGACCGGCATTTTTTAAATAAAGTCTGTACGCACATTGCTGATATTGATTTTGGCAAAATCCAACTATTCGTAGGCAACTATGATTTCTGGTATGAATCGAGCCAATTAGCCCTAAGATTAATGAGAGAGTCCAATCGAAAAAAAGAAGATAAGATTGAGGATCTCCAGAAGTTTATCCAACGGTTTAGCTCGAATGCTTCTAAAGCCAAGCAGGCAACCTCTCGAAAGAAACAGCTAGAAAAACTGACCTTAGATGACATTAAGCCATCATCCCGTAAATATCCCTACATTTCGTTCACCCCCGACAGAGAAGCAGGCAACAATATCTTAACTGTCAAGGACTTAACCGTTATTGTTAATGGCGAAAAGGTACTTGACAATATCTCGTTTATTGTGAATAAAGGGGATAAGATTGCCTTCGTTGGCCCCGATGGTAATGCCAAAACAACGTTGTTTAAAGTCTTAATGGGCGAAATCATTCCCGATGCAGGAGAATTTATTTGGGGAGTCACAACGACCCAAGCCTATCTCCCGCTGGATAACTCCCCATATTTTGAAACCAATTTGAATGTCGTCGATTGGCTGAGACAATTCTCCCGTGATCCCGAAGAATCCTTCGTCCGAGGTTTCCTAGGTAGGATGCTTTTCTCCGGAGAAGAATCGTTGAAGCAAGCGAGTGTTCTTTCTGGGGGAGAAAAAGTACGCTGTATGCTTTCCCGAATGATGCTCAGCGGTGCTAACGTTCAAATATTAGATGAACCTACCAATCACTTGGATATGGAGTCGATTACTGCTCTCAATAATTCGTTGACGAATCTCGATGGAAATGTGCTCTTCGTATCCCAAGATCACCAGTTTGTCCAAACGATTGCGAACCGCATCATCGAAATCACACCTAAAGGTCTACTGGATCGCACCATGACGTTTGATGAATATCTAGAAAATGAAGACGTTAAAGTCTTGCTAGAAAAGTTATACAGTTAATTTGACATCTCTCGATTAATTAGTTATACTGATAAAAGCCTGTTAAAACTAGTGGATTTAAGCAAACCTTCTCTAATTGCCTATGGCTCCGGAAGAAGTTGGTGAACTTGCCATGTAGCACGGGTAATATAATTAGTGGAGGTTTTTTTATAATGTTTAATGACAAAGTACTAAGTTGCAAAGACTGTGGTCGGGATTTCGATTTTTCAGCTTCTGAACAAGAGTTCTATGCTGAAAAAGGGTTCACCAACGAACCTGGACGTTGCCCTGAGTGCCGTGCAGCTAAAAAAGAACAAACCAGAAATCAAGGCGGCGGTGGCGGTTATGCTCGTCAACAACGCGAAATGTTCCCAGCTGTTTGCGCTACTTGTGGAAAAGAAACTACAGTTCCTTTCCAACCATCTGGCGACAAACCTGTATATTGCCGCGAGTGCTATCAACCCCGTACACGCAGCAACTGGTAAATCGTAAATTGAACCCTCCTAGGCGCAGTGCCTAGGAGGGTTTTTCATTTGCTATAATTTTTTTTAAGTTTTTAGGTGCTCAAAGAAACGATGCTAACCATCATTGTAGGGGCAATTCATGAATTGCCCCTCTTACTAAGATTCAAATTACTGTATACTGGTTGTCGTTGGGGTAGCAGTTGCGGCAGGTGCAGTAGGCGCTATGTTGCAACCAAAACCACCCCTTTGACCACGCATGCCCTTGCCCATAGCACCCGGTACAAAGGTTCCCTCAGCCATTAGTTCTTTTTGAAGATCTAACTGTGCTTGGGCTGCATCCATCCATTTTTCAATCTGGGCAGGTGTCAGCTTTGCCTCACTCGTCATAGACTTTACTTGGGCATCTAAACGAGCTTGCGCTGCTTTGCCCCAGGCTTCGATCTGGTCAGACGTCATGGGTTCTGCGTTAAACGCCTTGACGTCGCCACGCATTCCCTTACCCATACCTCCCATACCTGGAATCAGAACCTTACCCTCTGCAAAAGCCTGGTCGCTGGATTGTTGACGCTGTTCCATAGATTTCTTCATCACGTCAGCCTTTTCTGGGGTAATAAGGCCAGCCTCCTGTTGTTTGTCTACAATTTGCTTCTGAAGACTAAATACCTGCTGGGTCAGAGCTTTAATTTCAGAGAGCTTGTCTGGATCTATTGCGCCATACGCTGCTGATGCTCCCCCAACTAATAGCACAAGACTAAGTACCCCCGCGGCGAGTTTCTTTTTCATACAATTCCCCCTTTAATAGTGTTACCGATCAATGGATGCAATTTTCCTAATCGGTACACTATTAGCATACCCTTCAATTATGATTAAACTGTGAATTGGATTTTAAGAAGTTGTGAGCTTTTAGTAAAGAATATATCCCTATGCGTGGCGTTACTTCATATCATAGCGGCGCATTTTTTCATACAGCCAAGAACGTGAGATCCCCAAAAGCCGGGCAACCTCCGACTTGTTGCCTTTCATCTTCAGTAAAGCTTTTTCCAATGTTTCTTTATCTAAGTGCTCATGAGCATTTTCTAGGTTCCACCCCTTTGTCGATGAAAGGGAGACTTCTAGTTTCTGTTCCCTGAGGTAAAACGGCAAATCCTCAAGCTCTAGCCTACCCCCAGAGGCAAAATTGACCGCTCTTTCAATCACATTTTTAAGCTCTCGGACGTTTCCCGGCCATCGATGACTGAGGAGTACTTTGAGCACCGCCGGGGAAACATCAGTGATTTGTTTGCCGAAATCTTGGTTAAGCCGTTCCAAGAAAACATGAACGAGGGGTATGATATCCTCCAGTCGATCCTTTAAAGGAATAAGGTGGAAATTAATTACATTCAGACGATAGTAGAGGTCACTTCGGAAATCACCGTTTTCCACCTTCCGGACAAGGTCCTTGTTGGTAGCAGCAATAATCCGTACATCCACTTCTAGTGATTCATTACTTCCGACCGGTTCAAAACTCTTGTGTTCCAGTACCCTCAGTAGTTTACTCTGCAAATTGAAGGACATATCCCCTATCTCATCGAGAAAAAGTGTTCCACCGTTAGCGATCGCAATTTTACCTGCTTTGCCCCCTCTTTGTGCTCCCGTGAACGCTCCGCTAGCATACCCAAAAAACTCAGACTCCAATAAATTTTCTGGAACCGCGGCGCAATTGACCTTAACATAGTGACTTTTTCGACGGGGACTTGCCTGGTGTATGGCCTCAGCAAATAGTTCCTTGCCCGTGCCACTTTCCCCCGTTAGCATAATCGTGGAGCTCCCCCGAGCGGCCACCTCCGCTTCTTGCTTTAAGCAGCGCATATTTTGGCTTACTGTGACGATCTGGTTGAAGGTTATAGCTAATTTAGTCGCGCCAGCCTTTTCCTTGTAAAATTTTAGTTCACTGTCCATCTGAGCAAGTCTCTCAGCAACCTCTTTCGCTTCTTCTAGCTTCTGAAAGACGATTTTGCCTACCGCCCCGATGATCTTGCCTTGACGAACGATGGGTAGACGAGAGACTATGTAGGGTCGTCCGTGAATAACTTGAATCTCATTGGTTTCCGCCATTCCGGTCTTCAAGGTCCGAAGCAGGCGGGTGTTTTCCATGACCTGTTCGACTGGCTGCTGCAATAGTTCTTTCTCTCTCTTACCAAAAAAACGGCAGGCTGCCTCATTTACTAGAGTAATTCTTCCTTGATCGTCCACGACAAAGATGGCTTCGTAGGCAATGTTGGTGACGGTGAGCAACGTCTCGTACAAGCGCTTGGTCGAATCTAACTCTAGGGAGACTTGATCAAAATCAGTCAACGCCTGGAAAACGATTACTGCCCCTGAACCCTCGCCCAACGGGCTAATGTTGCAAATTACTGTCACTTGATTCAGTTGAGTCTGCACCCCAACTAAATGTTGAGACTGATTAAGCACCCCACTCAGATCCAAGCTTGAAAAAACGCTGTTAAACAGTCTCCCTTTGAGTGCCTTCTGCCTCATATCGAGGATTTTCTCCCCGGAGGGATTAATCTGTAGAATAAGGTTATTTCGATCTACGACGATGATTCCGTTGGGCATGGCTTGGTACACTGTGTTTAGTTCGACGGCTAATTGCTCAGCTTCCCGGAAAAGCGCCATAATCATATCCACTTTAGTGAAAATCCCAAGCACCTTTCCCTCTTTATCGATCACTACACCCGTACCTACAGAGCTCTGTTTGGCCCGTTGCTCTACCTCACAGTAAGGAGTGTCCGCTTCTACGGTCACCACCTGACGGGTGAAATACTGCAGAATTGCTTCTGACGGGTCCGCCCCAGCCAGAAAGGCATCTAATACATTGGATTTGGTAAATATACCGATTAATAAACCCTCTTCATCCACTACCGGTAAAGCATCCAACTTAGTCCAGCGCAAAAGTGCTACACCCTGCCCTAGATTATCCTTAGGATGGATAAGAGGAACATCCCTAGTCATCATATCGCTCATTAGCAAACTAGCTCACCTCGCTAAAATACTGGAGAAAATAAGTCCATCTTCTTGACCCTCCGGGTCTCTATTTCATTTCTCCCCAACCATCAACGATACCTCTAATTTACAGAACTTTCATGTTTTAATTAATTAGGGCCCCTCGTCATGAGGGACCCTAATTAATGATCCATAGATATTACCGGTACTTACTACCTAGCGTTGACCTGTTCTAACCGCTCAATCTCCGCCTCAGAGAACCCCACCTCCCGCAAAACCTCCCACGTTTGTTCTCCAAACCCAGGAGGAGCCTGATCGGGGAACTCTCTTTCCTCCGGAAATTTGAGAGGATTTCCCACACTCTCTACGGTTTTACCTTGAGGATGACTGAGGGAAATAAAAAGACGCCGCGACTTAATCTGTGGGTGCTCCCGAACGTTTGACGGCTCCAAGATTGCCTCACAGCAAACGTCTTTTTCTCTGAAGAAACTTGCCCAGTCCTTCTGCGTTCTACTTTTAAAGATCCTTTCCACCTCGGCCAGAACGTCTGGGTCGTGAGCAAACTGCTTTCCCACGAGCTCGGGACGCTCTACAGCCTGGCAGAAAGCTTGCCAGAATTTAGGTTCTAAGGCCCCCAGACTCATATATAGACCGTCCATGGTCTCATAAACACCGTAGCAGACTTCTCCACCGTTCAAGATCCCTTCCCCGCGCATCATCGCGGAACCGGTGACTGCCTGCTGAGCATAGAGCATAGCCATCCAGGATACCACCCCATCCAACATCGAAACGTCAATATATTGCCCCCGGCCCGTTTGCTGGCGGGCGATATAGGCACTTAAAATACCAGTCACTGCCATAAGTGCACCACCACCAATGTCCGCCACCTGTACAGCGGGAGGTACAGGCGCCCCCCCGGCCTGTCCAGTGAGACCCAGTGCTCCGCTCACAGCCATGTAATTGATATCATGACCTGAACGCTGGCTATACGGTCCGGTCTGACCATAGCCGGATATGGAGCAGAGGATAACTGAGGGGTTTATTTTTGACAAATCCTTATAACCGAGGCCCAAGCTATCCATCACTCCGGGTCGAAACCCTTCCAGTACAATGTCATACTTAACAAGAAGGCGAAGAAGAGCTTCTCGACCTTCGGTACATTTTAAGTTTAACTTGAGGCTCTTTTTATTCCGGTTCAGCGACCAGTAAAGGGCACTTTCCTTTGTCCCGGGTAAGTAAGGTTTCATCCAGCGCAGATAATCCCCTTGCCAAGGGTCTTCCACTTTCAATACTTCTGCTCCCAGATCAGCTAGTAACTGACTAGCATACCCTCCAGGAAGAAGCCGTGTTAAATCTAGGATTCGCACCCCGCTTAAGAGCTCATACATTCATCCCATCCCATTTCTTCCTTATCATAGTCCTAACTTGCGAGCTATGATAAGCTTCATAATTTCCGAGGTTCCTGCATAGATGGTGTGAACCCGTACATCTCGGTAATGCCTAGCGATAGGATATTCTTCAATATACCCATACCCACCGTAAAGCTGGAGACAGTTGTAAGCCACCCGGTTGGCCATCTCTCCGATCCAGTATTTGGCCATGGACACCTTGGCTACAATCTCTTGTCCAGTTATATGGTCAGCAATCAGGTTATCTACAAACACCCGCCCAAGCTCGACTTCGGTGGCCATTTCAGCGATTTTAAAGGCGTTATGCTGAAACTTGCCAATTTGTTGCCCAAATGCCTCCCTCGTCTTGACATAAGCGATTGTATCGGCAAGCATTCGCTCCGCCAAACCCTGAGAACCTAAGGCCGAGATCAGGCGTTCCTGCTGAAGCTTCTCCATCAGATAAGAAAATCCCTTACCTTCTTCTCCCAGAAGGTTGGTTACTGGCACCCGGCAATCCTGGAAAAAGAGTTCTGCTGTATCCTGGCTGTGCATCCCCAACTTGTTCATTTTTTTACCCTTAGAGAAGCCGGGTGTACCGTCTTCCACTAGGATAAGGCTTATACCCTGGCTGGACGGGAGCGCCCCAGAATCAGTCTTGACCGCTACAATGACCAAGTCGCAGTAAATACCATTACTGATAAACGTCTTCGACCCATTGATAATATACTCATCCCCGTCCCGGACAGCGGTAGCCTTCATTCCCTGGAGATCGGAGCCCGCCTGGGGTTCTGTCATGGCTATGGCCAGAATTTTCTCCCCCCGCGCGCAGGCGGGAAGCCAATCAGCTTTCTGTTTTTCTGTACCATAGGCCTGTATATAGGGAGCGATAATATCACTATGCAGTCCTAGCCCTATTCCAACGCCAGCTCTAGCCAACTCTTCGTTTATGATGGCAGAGAATCCAAAATCCGCCCCCGAACCACCGTATTTCTCTTCCAGCCAAGGACAAAGGTAACCCTGTTCGCCCATACGCCGCCATACCCAGCGCGGAATTTCCCTCTGTTCTTCCCACTCATCTATATGTGGAGAGAGTTCCTTTTTCACAAACTTTACGAAGGCTCGACGAAACATTTTATGTTCCTCGGAGTAAATGTCCATCTTCCATCAACCCCTTCCTTCATCTCTCATGGCGTGAGACTTCTGACCTTCGTGACACTCGCGAGACTTCTGACAATCCCAAGACACTGTCACCTTGGTTGCATCCGAATAGCCCCGTCTAAGCGGATAGTAGTTCCATTGAGCATCGGGTTTTCTATAATACCTTTGACCAAAAGGGCATATTCTTCCGGGTAGCCCAGCCGGGAAGGAAAAGGGGTCATTGCGCCCAGTGACTTGCGTGCCTCCTCAGGCAAGGACTCAAACATCGGGGTTTCAAAGAGACCTGGTGCAATAGTCATCACTCGAATGCCGTGGACCGCCATCTCCCGTGCAATAGGTAGAGTCATACCTACTATACCCCCTTTAGACGCGCTATAGGCCGCCTGCCCAATTTGCCCTTCAAAGGCAGCCACAGAGGCAGTGCTAATAATCACGCCTCGTTCTCCTCCAACATTGGGTTCATTGTCCACCATTTTTGCTGCCGCAAGACGGATGACATTAAAACTACCAATAAGATTCACTTGTAAAATCTTCGAAAAACTTTCTAGGGCATGTGGCCCTTTCTTCCCCAGCACTTTTTCCGCAACCCCAATCCCAGCGCAATTCACAATAACATCCACACGGCCAAATTCCTCTATTGTCTTTTCTAGTGCAGCCTGTACGCTCTCTGTGCTGCTAACGTCCGTCTTACAAAATTGGGCACTGTCACCCAATTCGGCAGCCATTTTCTCTCCTCGCTCCACTGCCAGATCGGCGATCATTACCTTGCCTCCGTCGTTCACTATCCTCCGCGCCGTCGCTTCGCCCAAGCCTGAGGCCCCTCCGGTAACAAATGCCACCACTTGTTTCATATCCATCGTACGTTGCTCCTTCGTTAATCGAATTTTCATCATCTTCTTAATATCTTTAGTTAGCCTAGCCGCTCAATAATCGTGGCATTAGCCATGCCATGCCCCTCACACATGGTTTGGAGTCCATAGCGACCACTCGTCCGTTCCAGTTCATGCATCAAAGTAGTCATCAGGCGAGCTCCACTGGCACCCAATGGATGTCCAAGGGCAATGGCTCCGCCGTTAGGATTGAGTTTCCTTGGATCGGCTCCCGTTTCTATCAACCAGGTCATTGGGACTGCGGCAAAAGCTTCATTCACTTCGAAAATGTCTATGTCTGCAAGACTAAGGCCCGCCTTAGCTAGCACCTTGGCAGTGGCTGTTATGGGACCGGTCAGCATCAAGGTAGGATCTGATCCAATGACGCTCCGAGCCACTATTCGGAAACGAGGCTTCAGTCCAAGTTCTTCTGCCTTCTCTCGGGACATGACCAACACAGCTGCCGCTCCATCCGAAATCTGGCTAGCATTGCCAGCCGTAACTCGACCATTTTCCAGGAAAGGCGATTTTAGGCTGGCGAGTTTTTCTAAACTAGTACTCCGCCGTGGCCCCTCGTCCATTTTTATTATTGCCTGGTTCCCATCCGGCAGGATTACACCCACTGGCATAATCTCCCGTTCGAAACGCCCCTCATTTTGTGATTTAAGCGCCTTCTCATGGCTTGCAAGAGAGAATTCATCCATTTGTTGCCGACTGAGGCCCCACTTCTCCGCGATTCGCTCAGTCGAGAGGCCCTGGTTGATAATCTCGTAACGTGAAGTTAACTCTTTCGATAACTCTGTTCCTTTGACGTTTGAGCCCATAGGAACCCTAGACATATTTTCTACCCCCGCCGCTACGACGACATCCATATCCCCTGCCAAAATTGCCTGAGCCGCGAAATGGACGGCCTGCTGGCTAGAACCACACTGTCGATCAATCGTCAAACCTGGGACATGCATCGGATAATCCGCAATCAAGGCTGCCTGCCGTCCGAGGCAGAACCCTTGCTCACCCACTTGGGAGACGCACCCCATTAGTACATCCTCGACTACAGCGGGATCGACTCCTGCCCGCTTGACCACCTCTCTCAAGACTAAGCCCGCTAGCTCCTCAGAGCGAAGACCACTTAAGAAGCCATTTCTCCGTCCTACAGGGGTCCTCACCGCTTCCACGATTACCGCTTCTCTCATTTTTTATCCATCCTTTCCTACCTGCATTCCAAGTCTGTCAACTCGTTCTATTAACAATCAAATTCTAGCAATAGATTCATCCATTCGTGAGACTTCCACTTCTATAAGTGGGAGTAGAGCCTCGTGCTCCGCTTCGGTGACTATAGTCTCCTGTGGAGGGTATCGCCGAAGCCGTGATCCCTAAGGGAATACCTACCGGCGTAGGATAGAGTATCGTCGAGCCGCCTTTCCCAATAGCGGCGAAGGAGGTAGAGTCCATCCTACGGCGCGAAGTATTCGTCAGTGGCTCTGCTCCTTCGGGGTATGCTCCATAGGCGACAGCATAGCCTCCGATTGATGAAATTGCAAGAATACCAGTACAATACGATCCATGGACACCGAAACCGAGCAACAGTTCCTTGCAACATATCCATTGGCCGCCTCGATGCGCGAAGAAGACCATCGAGGACTCTCGCAATGGTGGGACCGACAACGACACCGATTTCGCCATCGAGTTGCTCGACCTGGGCCTTGCCCGCGAGATCGCACGCATCGATCTTCCCTTGAGCCTGTATACCCAGTGGTATTGGCAAATGGATC
>CAKMJS010000002.1 GCA_927405585.1 uncultured Desulfosporosinus sp. | reverse complement strand
AACTGTCAATAGTATCGTGAATCTACTCTAAGAGTTTTAAACCATGAAATATATAGCAACAATCACTCCTAAAATAATTCGGTACCAACCGAATACCTTGAAATCATGCCCCTTGATATAACCCACTAAAAATTTAATGGCCAATAAGGATACTACAAAGGCAACTATCATTCCTGTGAATAAGATCGTAAGTTCATCATGGGTAAAGGTTAAACCAAATTTAAAGATCTTTAATAGACTTGCCCCGAACATTATGGGAATAGCCAAGAAGAAGGTGAATTCTGCTGCAATCGTTCTTGAAGTGCCGATCAGAATAGCTCCAATTATGGTAGCTCCCGATCGGGATGTGCCAGGAATTAAAGATAACACTTGGAATATGCCAATGATCAAGGCCGTTTTGTACGTAATTTGGGATAGCTTATTAATTGTGGGCTTTAGATTGGCGTTCCGGTTCTCGATAACGATAAACAAAATGCCATACAGAATTAAGGTAACTGCAACAGTCTGATAGTTATAAAACTGTGCTTCTATTTTATCATCATACAACAAACCAATGATTGCAGCAGGAAGACAAGCAGTAAGGATTTTCAACCACAGCGTAATGGTCTCATTGCGTATGGTTGACCTTCTAAAGGAAACCGGCATTAACTTATGCCAATACAAAACCACAACCGCCATGATGGCTCCCAGCTGAATAACCACAAAAAACATTTCTTTAAACGCTTCACTCATATTGAGCTGTAAAAACTCATTGACTAAAATCATGTGCCCCGTACTGCTAATCGGCAGCCACTCGGTAATGCCCTCAACAATCCCAAGAATAATTGCCTTTAATATCTCAGTAAATTGCATTATTATCCATCGCTCCTATTTCTACTTTCTCTATAGTGTATTCTAATACTTTATGGTGTCCGAGGGAAGTAAAAGTCCCAAGCAAAGATTTGACTATTAATGTCAGGTCTACGAGGGATGCAATTTCTGTTATGGTTTTTTTAAGTAGAAACACGTTGAAAAAAGTAGGATGAAGGATTATAGTGAATTATGACTATTGGAGGCATTGCCGTTTGGAATAGAAGGGACGCTGAAACTAATGATCGTGATGGCCAAAATCTTAAGCACCTTAATCCTCGTTGTTTGGCTTCTTCGGAGGCGCGTTCAGATCGGGCATGCCATGTTAGCAGGCTCGATTATCTTATTTTTAGTTGCTTCGCCCACGTGGGGGAAAGCCTCCATGGCACTTCAAGCCACTTTACTGGAAATCAGAACCTGGGAACTCATGCTAGCTATGTTTTTTGTCATGTGCCTTGAGCACCTGTTGCGAACGAGTAGAACCATAGAAGGCTTTATGACGTCTATGAAGGCAATGCTTCGTAGTGATCGTGTTCTCCTCGTTCTGATGCCCGCTTTCTTGGGCTTACTTCCTTCGCTGGGGGGAGCGATGTTCTCTGCACCGATGGTCGAGCACTCGAGCAAAAAATACCGGCTCACCCCGGAAAACAAGGTGACCATTAACTATTGGTTTCGCCATATTTGGGAGTTTTCGAATCCCATTGTTCCAGCCTTAATCCTCGGTAGTCAGATTATGGCTATTCCCTTAGGTACCTTAGTCACTCACATGGGAGGCTATACATTCTTAGCGCTGATTCTGGGCTGGATATTCCTTCTTACCGGGAAGAAATTTCGTCCTCAAAAGCAGCTGGAAAGTGCAAGTGCAAGTGCGAGTACAAGTGAAACCAAACATGAAGTTGCCGCTTCGATCGAAACGATTCTTGTTGATCCCGTTGCGACAAATAATTCCTCATTCTCTATGCGTTACTTATACCTAGCGTTGGGCCCTATCATAGTGAACATCATCCTCGTTGTCAGCTTCAAATTAAGCGCCGCGGTCTCCATGGGATTGGTCGTCCTGGGAATGGTGATAATCCTTCGCTTGCAATGGAAACAAGTGCTGAAAATGTTGACCGCATCCTTTGTAACAAAACTCCTTTGGGGAATTCTGAGCATCATGCTCTTTCAGAATGTCCTCACGGCGTCAGGCTTGGTACAAGAACTTGTCGTGCTATTACAGGGCACCGACCTTCCTATCGCAATAATGATTGGATTATGTGCTTTAATGGTTGGAAGCCTTACAGGGTCACCTCAAGCCCTTGTTGCGATCACTTTTCCGATTATCGCAGTGCTAGCACCGGGTAGTGTTACGACTGCCTCGACTGTGTACATCATGGGTGTGGCTGGAGCGATGCTCTCGCCGGCGCACCTTTGTTTGATTGTAACGGGAGAATACTTCCAAGCGGACATCTTCAAGTCCCTACGTCCAGTACTACTTATTGAGTGTATTATCGTGGCGATTGTTATATTAAATTTGGTTCTATTTTCCTAACAATATGAAGGTAGTGAAAGGAATTGTTACTATTATGAGCATAGAAAAACACCCTTGCTCCCAAGGGTGCCTTCAGGATAAGTAAGATTAACTTCCTAGGTCACTTAATACTTGACGAATGGATGATCTGTCACTCAGACTCAAGGGCGTTAGAGGAGGAATGGGGTTACCGACATCGAAACCTTGGATTTCCAAGCCTGCCTTGACACATGGAACTAGGGAATATTTTTGAAAAATTTCATTGACCCGCCACAACCGCTTCTGTAATTCAAGCCCCTCTTGCCACAGTCCCGAGCAAGCTAAGTTGTATAACTGGACACATTGTTCAGGGAGTAGGCAAGCTGGACCAGACATCCATCCGACACCCCCTAACTGTTGAATGAAAAGAGGAATATGAGCAGAAGCGCTAAATACTTTAATTTGGTCTCCTGCTTGGTTAATAATTGACAATAGTCGTCCGGTAATTCCTGTTGCATCCTTTATATACTGGATGTTAGCTTCAGAGGATAGTTCGATAACGATATCTGGGGTAAGATCCACGCCGCTAAATTTAGGATTATTATATAAAACGATCGGACAGGAGACAGATTTACCAATTGAAGTGAAAAAATCAATGATCGAGGGCCGAGCAAGAGGAAAATAGGTGTTTAAAATGATGACGACACCGTCTACTCCGATACCCTCAAAATGGTTGATCTGGTGGATTGCATCTGCTACGGTATAGGCCGATACTCCTGGGACGACGGGCACTTGACCCGCTGAAGCATCAACGACAGTTCGTACGACCTCGACCTTCTGTTCCCAAGATAGGTAGTGAACCTCTCCTGTACTACCCAAAGGGCTTAGGCCATGTACTCCTTTAGAGATTAAATGCTTTACAAGCTGACTGAGGACCTCGGAGCGGATACGACCAGACTCCGAATCAATGGGCGTTACCAGATAGGGGATAATCCCGTGTAGGTTTGCAGAATTCATTTATAAGTCCTCCTTCTTGACTGTTATGTAGGTGAGTGAATATTTCGATAATGCAAATAATATCATAGTATGCAAAATACAGTCAATATCAGAAATCTGGGGTAATGACTCTAAAGTTACATATTGCGTTATAGTCCCAAAGTTGCTATAATGACTTATAAATATACCCTAGCGGGGTATAAGGGGGAGAGCGGTTTGCGAGAAACATATGCTAATCTTGGAAAAAAACTTATTTTTTGGCCTTCTAAGAATATCTCTTTGGTAATTCCGATGATGCTGCTAGCAGGGCTCATTACGGGTTTATTCGTCAACACATCGGCTTTGAAGGCTCTGATCCTTCCCATATCAGTGCTAATGATCTATCCGACCATGATCGGATTTAAGCCGCAAGAAATCTTTAACATTTCCCACGGGCGATTAATGATTAGTGCAGCGTTGCTTAACTTTATCCTGATCCCTTTATTGGCCTATGGACTAGGTACAGCCTTTTTGCTGAGGGACCCTCAGCTCTTTGCTGGTTTAGCGATTACGGCCCTCCTGCCGACTGGCAATATGACAATTGCTTTTACAATGCTTGCTAAAGGGAATGTGCCAGCAGCTATTAAGCTCACAACGAGTGGGCTCTTACTAGGATCATTCCTTGCCCCTTGGTATCTTTATATTATGGTCGGAAAATATGTCCCTGTGGATATCTTGCTGACGCTTAAGACGATCAGCCTTGTGATTTTGCTCCCCCTGATTACAGGGATGTTCACCTATAAATGGTTGTTACGAACCATGAGTCAAGCAGAGTTCCAAAAGAATGTCAAACCGTACCTGCCCGCGGCTAGCACTTGGGGAATGGTAGCCATTATATTTATTAGTATGAGTATGAACGCTCGGCGTATTGCTGAGCATCTCGATATCTTTTTCATCGCTTTTATGGTGCAGATTATGTTCTATGCTGCAAATTATCTGATCGTTATTTTTACAGGCCGCTGGTTCTTTACGGAAAATGATGCAAAAACGCTCGTCTTTTCGACAGTGCTTCGCAACTTATCGATCTCGATTGGTTTAGCCGCCACAGCCTTTGGAGCCAATGCTGCGCTTATGGTCTCTCTGGCATTTCTCATTCAAGGACAGGCCGCAGCCTTGTTTATCAAACTGAACGAACGTTATCACTGGCTTAAACGTCCAGAAAAAACCGTTGCTTAGTGGAATGTCTAAATGTCAACACTGTTTAGCCTAGGGGATAAATAAATTTACCCCTTGATCATATAAACAATTGATAGTAAACTATAGATACGGGCATAGTTTCCATGGGAACTATGCCCGTATCTATAGTTTAAACACAAGATTGCTGTAGAGAGTTATTAGGACTTTTGCCTTCGTTTTAACAGAGCATCAAAAGTTGATCAGATATTGAGAATTTAGGAGGTGCTTCATGCGCGAGCGAATTATTCAAACCGCTACTGAATTAATTAAACAATACGGTTTACGAGGTTTTACGTTGGATGATATCACTGGCGAACTAAGTATGAGTAAAAAAACTCTCTATAAGTACTTTGCCTCTAAAAATGATCTGATCTCGGAAATTGTGCAAAAGGCCGCTGAAATTGAAAAACAACGGGTACTGCAAGAAATCGATCGCTGTACGACCTGGTTTGAAAAGCTCAATGCCATTTTGTCTGTCTACTCGTATCCAGCCATTCCCTTCCGCGTCATTCATGAATTGCAACGATATTTTCCTGCCGAACAGAAGACGATCGAAGAAATTCGTCGTTTCCGAGAACAGATGGCTATGACTGTCTTAGAGGAAGGCATTGCTATAGGTGAGATCCGGGATGACCTAGATCCAGCCATCATGCTGCTGACCTTAACGAAGACGGTTCTGTCACCCATGGATGACGAATTCTTAAATGCCAATGATATTACCATTAACCAACTTTTAGAACAGATGAAGAAACTCTTGTTTTACGGCATTTTAAATCGTTGAGGGGGTAATCTTGAAATAATGATGAATTGCAAACAGCTGTCCACTGCGCTGATAACCTTTCTACTAATCTCCGCATTTTTAACCGGCTGTAGTTCTCAGCCAACGGACACCGCCCCAGTAGAGATATCCCGCCCGGTCACAGTTTCGTCTATAACGGAACAGTCCCAATCGGTCCAGTTAAAGTACTTAGGTGTCATCGGCTCGGGTGAATTAAAGAAATATAGCTTCAAGGTTCCTGGGAAACTGGCTCATCTGAAGGTGCATATTGGAGAGGCTGTTTATAAGGGGAAACTGCTTGCTGACCTTAATCAGACGGATCTTTCCCTAGCCTTGCGTAACTCGCAACTCAGCCTCAGCCAGGCTGAGCACGTCTATCAAGACGCCCAAACCCAATATACTAACTATCAGAAACTTGTAGAGGCCGGCGCCATGGCCCAGATTGATCTGGATAAAGCCAAACTCGATCGAGATGTAAAAGAGTCCACTTTCCAGAAGGCTCAAGTCGATGTCGAAGCTAAACAAAATGCTTTAGCCGATACGTGGCTTTATTCCGATATGAACGGCTATGTCAGCGATATCCTCTATAAAGAAGGGGAAAATCTAGCCGCTGGCTATCCTGTCATCGTCGTCCGCAGTCAGAAGCAAGTGATCAATGTCGGTCTTAATCAGACCGATGCCGCGAAGATCAAGCCAGGGACTCAAGCTGAGGTTAAAATTGGTAGCTTTAACGGAGTGGGAGAAGTAACGCGCATCGACCAAGTGCCGGATACCGTGACGCGCACCTATAACACAGAGATTCGTTTGACGAGTGAAATTCCGGTTGAGGCTTATTTAATTGGCGCAACAGCAGAAGTTTCTCTGGCCGTCGGCGCAGAGAAGGGCATCTGGATTCCTATCTCTGCCGTGATGAATGACGGAGAAGATTATGTGTTTCTTGTCCAAACCGACCGGGCTGTGAAAATGAATATTACTTTGAAAGACAGTCAGGGTTTTAATGTCCGAGTCGAAGGGCTTAATCCGGGAGACAATCTAGTCATCTCAGGCATGAAGCAGTTAAATGAGGGCATGAAAGTAACGATTGCTCAAACGGCAGGAGGATGATGATGGAAAAAGATTTGATTTATCAAGTCATCCGCAATCGTCGCTTTACCCTTTTCTTCACATTTATGGTTATCTTACTTGGTCTTTATAGCTACTACATCTTGCCTAAACAGGAAAGCCCGAATGTGAACGCCCCTTATGCCATCATTAAAACTATCTATCCTGGAGCAGAACCTGCGGATGTGGAAAAACTTATTACCAAAGTCATCGAAGATAAAATCATCGAAGTTCCAGGTTACAAGACGTCCTCCTCCTATTCCCGCAACAGCATTTCCATCATCGTTTTAGAACTGCAAAATGATGCTGAAGTCGATAAAGCTTGGACTGATTTGCGGCTGTATATTGATGATCTACAAAATAGTCTGCCTGCCGATGCCCAAAAGATTGAAGTTGATACGGATTTATCGGGCACTCCCGGCATGATTCTCAGCTTTTCTGGGGAGCAGTATTCGTATGAACAGCTTTCTGACTTCGCTGATCAATATAAAAATGAATTAAGCAAAGTTGATGGCATATCCCGTTTTGAAGTAGACGGAGTACAAAAAAAAGAAGCCCGAGTCGAAGTCAATACGGCCCGGCTGAGTCAATATGCCCTATCCTTGGAGGATATCGTCAATGCGTTGAAAATTCAAAATGTCAACATTCCCTCCGGTTCCCTGAGTGATGGAACGACCAAGATCAATGTCAGTATCCAAGGCAGCATTAACTCCCTTCAGGACATTGAAAATTGCGTTGTCTCAGTCTCAAATAATACAGGTGCGATCGTACGACTGAAAGATATCGCAACGGTAACCTGGGAACTGGCAGATTCCACGAGCCGGATTAGAGAAAATGGACGAGCCGCCATTTTACTGAGCGCCTTTTTTTCGGACAATAAGAATATTGTTCTAATTGGACACGAGGTGCAGACGAAGCTTAGTCAGCTGAGGCAACAAATGCCCCCCGGCTTAAACGTCGACGAGATCAGCTACCAACCGGCTGTTGTAGATCAAAGTGTGACGAATTTCTTTAAAAATCTACTCGAAGGAATAGCCCTGGTACTGGTGGTGGTTTTCCTAGGGATGGGCCTCAAGAACGCCATTGTCGCATCGACTGCCGTGCCCTTTTCCATCTTGATCACGTTCTGTGCCATGTACCTATTGGAAATCAGAGTGCACGAAATCTCCATCGCTGCGTTGATCATCTCGTTAGGTATGTTAGTCGACGATGCCATTGTTATCATTGATTCGATCCAGGTTAGGATTGACGAGGGGATGGAGAAAATGGCCGCTTGTGTACTCGGCACAAAACAAGCAATACTGCCGGTATTCACGGCCACGTTGACCACTGCCGCGGCTTTTTCCCCTATGCTCTTCGTACCGGGTCCGGCTGGGGAGTTTCTACGTTCCTTACCTCAGGTCGTTATTTTAGCTGTCTCTGCTTCATTTATTGTTGCTATCTTTGTCACGCCAACTCTGGCCTATATCTTCTTCGATCAGCTTAAAGCCGGAAAATTGCCGAAGCGATCCCCTGTGAAAAACTTCTATCAGAGCTTTCTGAAAATCGGCATGAACTATAAAAAACTGACCTTGCTCTTATCGCTCTTGTTGGTTGCCCTGACGTTGTTCATGGCTTTAAGGCTGCCGCTCGCGTTTTTCCCCAAAGCGGATGTTAACATGTTTTATATTGATATCTATGCAGAAACCTCAGCTGATCTCGACAATACCGACCAAGTTGCCCAGCAGGTGGAAAAGCTTGTCTCTGCTCAGCAAGAAGTCCTCATGTATACTACCTCAGTCGGGGAAGGACTTCCCAAGTTCTATTTAACGGTCGGTCAATCCTCTCCGTCGCAAGATTTTGCCCAAGTCCTATTGAAAGTGGACTTGTCCAAAGGCGACCAGTTTACCTCCAACCAGGAAATGGCTATTTATATGCAGGATTTGTTGAACAAAAGCTTGATCGGTGGAATCGCTCGGGTCGAATTATTGGAAAAGGCGTTCCCCGGCACTCCCATAGGTATTAAAGTCATCAGTGACGATCAGCAAGCCCTGACCAAGGCTGTCAACTATATCCATGATCAACTGGCTGCTATTCCAGGTACATTAAATGTAGTTGATGACTTTGACAGTGCTGAATACCAATTTAATGTTAAGGTCGATAATGACAAGGCTTCTCAACTGGGCATCACTAAATATGACATTGAGCGCCAGATAAATATTGCTTTAAATGGAACAGAAGCAACAGTTTTCCGCAAAGCGGGCAATGAGTATCCTATCTTGGTTACGAGTGATATTCAGTCCAAAGAGGACCTGGAAAACCTGGCCATCAAATCCTCCTTCTCTAGTCAGAAAGTCCTACTTAAACAACTTGCCACCCTAAGTCTAGAATCCTCCATTCCCACGATCCGAAAATACGATGGGGAGCAGGCCATTACCATATCCTCACAGCTTAAACCAGGTTCCAGTGCGATTGCGATTGAAAACAACCTCAAACAAATACTCGCCGAACACCCGGACGAGTTAATAGGAGTTACCGTTGCTTATAAAGGGGAAGCGAAGGATATCAGTGATAATTTTGGCGATCTAGGCACAGCGGCCTTGTTTGCCCTCTTTGCGATCTATATCATTCTCATGCTCCAGTTCCGCTCCTTCTGGCAGCCCTTCGTTATCTTCATCACGATTCCTCTCTCGCTCTTCGGGGTAGTGATCGGGCTGTATGCGTTTGGTCAACCTCTATCCTTTACTGGAATGATCGGAGTCGTCAGCCTAATGGGTGTCGTAATTAAAAATGCCATTCTCCTAATTGAATTCATCAACCATGCCCGTATAGAGGGGATGTCAGTCACAGATGCCTGCTTCGACGCCGTCAGCAAACGCTACCGGCCCATCTTTCTCGGCGCCATGACGACGGTCATCGGTCTTGTGCCCTTAGCGCTCTCCGGCAGTGACCTCTTTGAACCGTTATCTGTGGTGATTATGTGCGGGTTAACAGTCTCAACCTTACTAACCTTAGTGATTATTCCTGTCGTCTATAGCCTATGGTTCGAGGAAGGAACACCTTCCATAAGGAGAAATAATCTGAACTGTTAGTTCTAGTTTTGGCGCTAGCCAAGTTATAAGGTCGTTATGGGAAGGATCATCCCATAACGACCTTATATTATCACACCCACTAACCCAAAAAGAAAGAAGGTAATTGCCGAAGAAAGTCGAATTAGACAAGGTTATACGGACTATATTCGGAAAACTCAGACACCTGATTGTTAGAGTGGAACTTTCGTAAGTTGGTTGGCTTCGAAACGTTGTGGGAGGTGTATTAAGTGGCGATACCGTTTGTCACTAAGACCAAGGATAATTGGCTAAAAAGAAGTCTTAGAAATGCGCGGGCCGGATTTATAGGGATTGCAGTCCTACTGATTTTAATTATATGGACGACTACGTTCTACCAGGCGAAAGCTGAATATAAGTCCGATTTAGAATCGGTGACGATCGAACACGACAATCTGGGCAGCGTTATTGAAGAACGTACACGAGGGATGCTACAACTATCGGATAGTGTTCTTGTCTTAACTCAGCAACTATATGAAAATTCTCTGAATCTGAACAGTGCTATGGATTTCAAGAGTGTTACTTATATTCTGAAGAATGCACCTTTCATCGCACAACTAACCCTTGTGAACGAGAGCGGGGATATAGTCTACAAAGGATTTGCCGAACAACACGAAGCGGGTGCCGTAAGCGACTCTGACTATTTCCTTGCCCATAAGGCTCAGGATAGCGGGGATATATATATCGGGAAGCCATTGTTCAACTCAGAAGAACAGAAATGGCTCGTTCCTATTTCACGGCGTGTCAACAAACCCGACGGGTCCTTCGCGGGAGTCGTTGTTGCCCAGCTTGATTTGTCTTCGGTCTTCGATCTTATTCACGAGACCCAGCACACAAAAGATCACGTCTTTGCAATCATCGGCCTCGACGGGATCGCGCGTTCCAGTTGGTATAATGATGATTTATCGAGTGGACAGATGTTCGGTCCTCTCCCCACAAATCTTACCCACTCAAAAGGTAGTTTTATTAGTAAGAACCCTATTGACAATGTTCAACAGATTAGGAATTACCGGATAATGAATGACTACCCACTAATCGTTGTCTGTGGGGTAGATGAGCGCAGTGCTATGGCTGGTTTTTATGAGCAGCGGAATATTTTTTACGGGTTGGCGTTACTCATCAGTATCTTTGTGGCAATAGCGTCATTGTTGTTATTTAACTCAGGTCGTAAGCGGCAATCAGCGGAATATTTGCTACGTAGGAACGTACTACAGTATCAGCACGTGGCTCAGCACTCGAAAGATATCATTTTGGTTCAGAATAAGGAAGGCCAATTAATTTTTATTTCTCCTGCCGTGAGAAACATACTGGGATATGACGAAGAAACGTTGCTAAATAAGCCGATCTATGATTTGGTATCCCCCGACGATCACAACGTTGTGCGCTCGGCCTATGACCGTTTAGCCGGCGGAGAAAACTCGGTTACTTTCGAATTTAGGGCTTCAGCAGAGAATGGTACCTACATTTGGTTAGAAAGCCATTCCTCTCGCCTGGATGATGACGTGGAGCATTGTTTGATCGGATATCAATGTCTGTTGCGGGATATTTCCCGCCAAAAAAAGGCTGAAGAGCAGGTGCTGGACATCAGTAACCACGATAGCCTTACTGGTATTTATAACCACCATTACTTTGAACTAGCGATGAAAGAATTCGATCAAGAGGTTGGCTATTCTTCAGCGGTTATTGTAATCGACATCGTAGGGCTCAAGCTGATTAACGAGTCCTTTGGCTATGCGCAAGGTGACCGGATTCTGTTGCTTGTTGCCAATGCGCTAACAGAGCAGACTTCTCCGGCTGATGTCGTAGCACGCATTGCCGGCGATGAGTTTTCCATACTTCTCAAGGACGTTAGTCCTGAAGGCGTAGAAGAAGTTGTCGCCAGCATCCGTCGTCAAATTGACGCTGTTAACCAAGCCCAAATCCAATCCGGTATGACTATTGGCTTATCAATTGGTTATTCTTCGAGGCTGGCGGCAGAGGATAAGCTGGCATCTACGTCCATGAAGGAGTTGTTTGACCGAGCTAACCTTAATATGCAAAAAGATCAAGTTAGATCTGGGCAGATGGCCATGAGTGCCATTGTTGAAATGTTGAAGAGGACGTTGGAGGCTCGTGATATTATTACCCACAATCATTCTAACCGGATGTTTGGACTCATCGAAAAAATGGCAATTGAGCTTGGGTTTGATCAGACACGCATCAAGAACGCTTTGTTTTTTGCTGAATTGCATGATATCGGCAAACTTGGTATTCCAGACCGGATACTTCAAAAACCAGGACCGTTGACGGGCGAAGAAAGGATCGAGATGCAGCGTCACTCGGAAATCGGCTATCGGATTGCGCTCGCCGCGCCGGAATTGGCTCCCATTGCGGAGTGGATTTTAAAGCATCACGAATGGTGGGATGGCACCGGTTACCCGCTGGGCCTTCGGGGAACTGATATACCGCTGGAGTGTCGCATACTGGGTATTGTCGACGCTTATGACGCAATGGTAAATGATCGACCCTACCGTGGAGCCTTATCCGAGGAGGATGCCATTGCTGAACTTAGGCGCTTTGCGGGGCGTCAGTTCGATCCGGGCTTGACTGCTTTATTTATTGACTTCTTAGTAGTAGGCACTTACGCTGAACCTCATGCTGAAAAATACAGCGATTCCTCCGGGATCAATAAACTCGCTCTCGTACACCAGTTTGAAACAATACGCAAGTGTATTGATGATTTGCATGGCGATTGGCAGTTAAAGGAATCTGCCATAGACGAATTCATGAGGGAAGAATGGTTAGACAAACAAGTAGATCCAGCTCGAGCGGAGGAGCTGACCCGGCTTTTCGTCCGAAAGATACTAGCCGGTATTCCCAA
>CAKMJS010000001.1 GCA_927405585.1 uncultured Desulfosporosinus sp. | reverse complement strand
GTACCTATTTTTAAAAAAAGAAAATAAAAAAGACCCAACTTTTTAGTTAGGCCAAAGGTAGTCTATCCCAAATCCAAGTGCATCAGATATTTTCCTAGCTGTCTTAAGTGTTATTTCTTTTTTCTCGTTAATTATTTTGCTACCTATACAATTACATTAGCTTTATAAATGGTTGTCTGTATTAATACAATCCAAGTATACATTGACTCATCGGTCGAAATCGTAAAAACAATGTCGAAGTAATTTAATGGTTAATACGGTATTAACGTGCTTTAGTTAAGGAGGGGGCCAATGTTTAACAATCTAATGCAGCAACTGGTCAACGGGCTCGCCCTTGGTAGCATTTATGCACTCATCGCCTTAGGCTACACTATGGTGTACGGTATTATTGGCATGATTAACTTCGCTTATGGTGAAATATTCATGTTTGGCGCATACGCCGGCCTAGTTTTGGCACTGACTAATTACGTCAATGTTTACGTGGCCTTACTAGGTGCAACACTTATAACCATGGTGCTTGGAGTTGTTATTGAGCGTGTTGCTTATAAACCGCTTCGCCGCTCCTCACGGCTTTCGGCGCTGATCAGTGCGATCGGGGTATCTATCTTTCTGTCTTCCTTCATGGTTCGGGTAAAAGGTCCAAATACCAGGGGTTTCCCGAAACTTTTCGAAAATAAAATTTTTGAAATTGGAGATTTCCAGATTACAATTTATCAGATAGTCATTATTGGAGTCGCCGGTCTTTTAATGCTGGGGTTACACCTTTTTGTAACCTATAGTAAAACTGGTCGTGCTATGCGCGCTTGTTCTCAGGATCAAGATGCTGCAAGGCTTATGGGAGTCAATGTAGACCGAGTCATTTCTATAACCTTTGCCATTGGATCAGGCTTAGCAGGAGCCGCAGGGGTATTAGCTGGTATTTATTTTAACGCTGTACAGCCTTACATGGGACTTTTGGCGGGTCTAAAAGCGTTTGCCGCTGCAGTCCTTGGAGGAATTGGAAGCATTCCGGGTGCCATGGTCGGGGGACTCATGATCGGCTTGGCTGAAATATTAGGAATCACTGTGAATTTATCTCAATACAAGGATGCCTTCGCCTTTACCATCCTTATATTGGTGCTCTTGTTCAAACCATCTGGAATCATGGGACGTAAAGCCAATAAGAAGGTGTAAGGAGGGAATGGCATTGAAGAAATTATTAAACAATTGGATTGTTCAAGTTTTGCTATTCCTTAGCATACTTGGCTTGACGGCGTTCGGCTCACAAATCATTAACGACATTACGCCACCCTATATTCTAATGATTGGCTTGTTTATTGGCATAAATCTGATAATGGCTCTGGGCTTAAATCTGATTACGGGGGTAACGGGACAGCTAACTCTAGGCCATGCAGCTTTCATGAGTATTGGAGCTTATGCTTCCGCCATTGCGACTGTGAATTATGACATACCGTTTTTACTTGGGGTGCTCATTGGTGGCCTTGTAGCGGGTCTCGTTGGGATCATTATTGGATTTCCAACCCTGCGTCTGACGGGGGATTATCTAGCCATTGCAACTCTAGGTTTTGCCGAAATTGTTCGAGTCCAGTTTACCAATATGAAAATTACTAATGGCGCCATTGGGTTCCTAGGGATTGAGGGATCAACAACCTTTCCAATTGTTATGACCATTGCAGTCACTGTAGTTTTCGCTATGGTCTGGTTAGAGAATTCCCGGAACGGCAGGGCAATGCTTGCCATTAGAGAAGATGAAGTTGCTTCTTCTGCAGTAGGGATTAACACTACGCTGTATAAGATCCAGGCCTTCGCTATTGGCGCTTTTTGTGCTGGAGTGGGTGGAGCACTGTTTGCTCATACGACTACGTTTATTCAACCGACCGATTTTGGTTTTCTCAAGTCCATTGATATTTTGAGTATAGTTGTTCTGGGTGGTCTGGGGAGTATTCCTGGTACGATTATCGGGGCGATAGTCCTTACTGCGGCTCCAGAAGTCTTGAGACCACTGTCTAACTATCGGATGATGGTTTACGGTCTACTATTAGTCGTAATCATGATCTTCCGTCCCTATGGTTTAATGGGCGGAGTCAACTTAAGGCAGGCTGTTCGCCGTGCAATCATGTGGCCTAAGAAAAAACAGCCCGGACGGGGGGAATAAGGGTGAGTTTATTAACGTTAGACAATGTAACCATCCGTTTTGGCGGTCTCACTGCGGTAGATACTGTAAACCTAGAAGTACAGGAGGGCGAAATACTGGCCTTGATTGGTCCTAATGGAGCGGGAAAAAGTACGGTATTTAACTTGATCACAAGCATATATCAACCAACTGAAGGCAAGATATCGTTTGATGGTAAACCGTTAGTAGGGATCGCGACTCATAAGATTGCAGATATGGGAATCACCAGAACTTTTCAGACCATCCGGTTGTTCAGTGAACTTTCTGTCTTAGATAATGTTAAAATTGGTGCTCACTGCCGAGGAAAAGCAGGCTTGTTTCATGCCTTAACTCGGTTGCCAAGTATGAAACGTGAAGAAGTAGAACTCGAAGAACGATCGATTAAAGCGTTAGAATTCCTTGATTTGGCAGGGAAGCGGGACGAAATGTCCAAAAATCTCTCGTATGGAGAACAGAGACGGCTGGAAATCGCCAGAGCTTTGGTGTCCAAACCGAAAATCCTATTGTTGGATGAGCCTGCTGCAGGAATGAACCCTCAGGAAAAAGTTGTCTTAATGGAAATGATTCGTAGAATTCGCGATACCGGGATTACGATTTTTCTGGTTGAACACGATATGAAGTTGGTTATGAATATTTCTGAGAGAATTGCTGTGCTCGATTATGGCAAAAAGATTGCTGAGGGAACGCCTTTGGAGGTTCGCAGTAATAAAGCTGTTATCGAAGCATACTTGGGCTCCGGTAAATTCAAAAGTAGAATTCGGCGCTAAGGAGGAGACCAAGACATGTTGAAGTTAGAAAAAGTTGATGTTAGCTACGGCTCGATTAAGGCTTTACATGGTATCTCTTTGGAAGTCAAAACGGGAGAGATAGTTGCATTAATTGGCGCCAACGGAGCTGGGAAGAGTACAACCCTTCGTACAATCTCAGGACTTTTGAAACCGTCCAATAAGGACAGTAAGGTTATATTTAAAGACGAATATATTCATGGAATTCGTGAGGGAGGCCGAAAATACGAATGCATGCCCCCTTACAGAATTGTTGAGATGGGACTATCCCATGTGCCAGAAGGTCGACACGTGTTTCCATTGATGACTGTCTATGAAAACCTTCTCATGGGAGCCCACAGCCGTAAGGGCAAGCCTGGAGAGTCAGATTTTGACCGAGTGTATCATCACTTCCCAAGGCTTAAGGAAAGAATCAAACAGATGGCAGGTACCTTGTCCGGCGGGGAACAACAAATGGTCGCTATGGGCAGAGCCCTGATGGCCAGTCCGAGTCTACTAATTCTCGATGAACCGAGCATGGGTTTGGCCCCGATGTTGGTTGAGGAGATCTTCCATATTATCGAGGATATCAATGTTGCGGGAACCACCATTCTCCTAGTTGAGCAGAACGCTCATCTCGCTCTCGAGATTTCCAACCGCGCTTATGTCTTAGAGACTGGCACGGTCGTATTGGAAGGTCAGGCACAAGACCTAGCTAAGAATGAGGCTATTCGGAAATCATATCTGGGAGAATAATTTTCCGAAAGGGATAATGCTTCTTACCCCCTTGCTTTTATAGCGAGGGGGTAATTTTCTTATTACATTTCACTGTGAAATATAAATTATAGTATAATATTTTCTAGGCAGAGAGCTACATACGAATTGTCGAGGGAGGAGCGGGTGTGGTATGGAGAAAGGCAAGATCTTTAACATAATGAAGTATTCAATCCATGATGGGCCAGGTATTCGGACAACTGTCTTTTTCAAGGGCTGTCCGCTGAGCTGCCAGTGGTGTCATAACCCAGAAAGCCAAGAGTTTGGCCAAGAATTAATGTATAGACCGGAGCGGTGCGTCGCTTGTGGGCAATGTCTGGAGCTTTGCTCGAACGGTGCGACCATTTACTTAGAGGGAAAACTGATTTACTTAAGAGATCAATGCCTTGCTTGTGGGGAATGCTGTACTGCTTGTCATGCTGGGGTTAGAGAGCTTGTCGCTAAGACAATGTCTGTGAGCGAGGTCATGGCTGAAATCGAGAAAGACGTCATTTTTTATGATGAATCGGGGGGTGGTGTGACATTTTCCGGTGGAGAAGCGCTGATGCAGCCCGAATTTCTATCAGAAATCCTTAAGAGTTGTCGGAAGAAAGAAATCCACACTGCGGTGGAAACCTGTGGGTTTATAAGCCTTGACTCCTTGCAAATAATCAGCGAGTATGTGGATTTATTCCTTTATGATTTAAAATTGATGGATAGTAGGAGACACCAGGCTGTAACGGGGGTTTCGAATGAACTAATTTTAAGAAATCTGAAGTGGCTTGCCGAGTATCATCCAAAGGTTATTGTCAGGGTGGCCATCATTCCAGGGATCAATGACGATGAAGAAAACCTTCGTCAACTTGGAGAATTTCTGGCATCCCTAAAAAGTGTGGCGGAGCTTCATTGTTTACCCTACCATAAAGCTGGGGTGGACAAGTACCAGAGACTTGGGCTTGAATATCGTCTGTCTGACCTACAATCTCCAGACAATGAGCGCATGGAGGAGATTGCTAAAAGGATGGAAGAGTTTAGTTTAAATGTAAAAATTGGAGGCTAACCTCTCGAAGGGGCTATAAACCGATCTCACCTTTGATAGACTCACACTGCCTCCTTAGCCGCTAAGTGTTTCTGTGGGACAAGCGGAAAATTTATATTTTTGTGCAAAATAGGACTTTTTTAAGGTATAATTAAAAAATAAGAATAAAATAAAGTTTAATTAAGAATAAGAATAAGAATAAGAATAAGATTAAGATTAAGCTAGATAGTTCTTTAGTCAGAAACCAAAGGAGTGATGCAGAATGAACGAGAGAGTGACGATGCTCAGGCAACGAAGTCTTGAGACTGATGCTTATATCTCCGCTGAAAGAGCGGAATTAATGACCGAATTCTACCGTTCAGCCGGGAATTCTTCTGTTCCGGTTAGGCGTGCTTTGGCGTTTAAATATCTACTGGAGAAAAAAGAGATTTGTATTAACGAGGGTGAGTTGATTGTAGGGGAGAGAGGTCCAGCACCTAAGGCTACCTATACCTACCCTGAACTATGCTGTCATAGCCCAGAAGATTTGGACATTTTAGATTCTCGTCATAAGATCTCGTTCAAAGTTAGCCCAGAGGTTCGTAGTGCATACGAAGAACGAATTATTCCTTATTGGGAAGGCAAGTCAATGCGGGATCTTATTTTTACTGAGATGTCCGAGCCCTGGAAAACAGCTTATGATGCTGGTATCTTTACGGAGTTCATGGAACAAAGAGCACCAGGACATACAGTGCTTGATGATAAAATTTATCGTCTGGGTTTCCTTGATTTCATCGAGGAGATTGATGCCCATTTGGCGAAGCTCGACTATTTTAACGATGTTGATGCCTACTACAAGCAAGAAGAACTGAAAGCGATGCGAATCAGTGCCGAAGCAATAATTCGGCATGCTGAACGGTACGCTGAAAAGGCTCGAGAATTAGCTCATGTGGAAATGGATTCCGTGCGTAAGGAAGAACTGAATAGGATCGCTGAGGCCTGTTCGTATGTTCCAGCCCATGCTCCACAGAATTTCCAGGAAGCATTACAGTCGTACTGGTTTGTGCATTTAGGCGTCATCATAGAACTAAATACCTGGGATGCGTTCAGCCCGGGACGGCTAGATCAACATTTGTATCCGTTCTATAAAAAGGGCTTAGCTGAGGGAATACTGACCGAGGAGCAAGCAAGAGAACTCTTACAGTGTTTTTGGGTGAAGTTTAACAATCAACCGGCGCCGCCCAAGGTAGGGATAACGGCTGCGGAAAGCGGCACGTATACGGATTTTGCTAATATTAACAGCGGTGGGCTGAAAGCGGATGGGTCTGACGGAGTCAATGAGGTCACTTATTTGGTCTTAGATGTGATCGATGAAATGCGTCTCTTGCAACCGAGCAGTAATATTCAGTTGAGCAAAAAAAATCCAGATCGTTTTTTGAAGCGTGCGGCTAGGATTATTCGGAAAGGTTGGGGTCAACCCTCAGTATTTAATGCCGATACCGTGGTTGAGGAACTTCTGCGCCAGGGTAAATCAATTGAGGATGCTCGGCAGGGAGGAACGAGTGGCTGTGTGGAGACAGGGGCCTTTGGCAAGGAAAGCTATATTTTAACTGGGTATTTTAACCTGCCCAAAATCCTTGAGTTGGTCTTGCATAATGGCGTGGATCCTAGGACGGGTCAGCAATTAGGTATAAAAACAGGAGATCCACAGACGTTCGATTCCTTTGAAGCACTATTTGCTGCCTTTAAGCTGCAACTTCATTATTTTATGGATATTAAGGTTAAAGGAAGCAATATAATTGAACGTCTTTATGCGACCTATATGCCATCACCCTTTCTTTCTCTGCTGATTGATGATTGCGTTGCAAAGGGCCAAGACTATAATGATGGTGGTGCCCGGTATAACACGAACTATGTGCAGGGCGTTGGCTTAGGAAGTCTAACTGACATGTTATCCGGCCTTAAATATCACGTCTTTGACCAAAAGGATCTTACTTTAGAACAATTGCTCATTGCCTTAGACGCTAATTTCTTGGGATATGAGGCCGTGCGTCAACAACTTATGAACAAGACACCGCATTTTGGGAATGATCAAGATTATGCCGACGAAATCATGGTGGATATTTTTAATGCCTATTACGCTGAAGTGAATGGAAGGCCAAATACCAAAGGTGGTGTTTACCGAGTGAATATGTTGCCGACGACTTGCCACGTTTATTTCGGGTCGCTCATTGGTGCTACGCCTGAAGGACGTAGGGCTTGGGAACCGCTTTCGGAAGGGATTTCTCCAGTTCAAGGGAGCGATCGTTTAGGGCCAACCGCGGTGATTAAATCGGCATCTAAACTGGATCACGCACGAACTGGCGGGACCCTGTTGAATCTAAAGTTTACCCCCCAAGTACTCGAAGGGGAGGATGGGCTTGATAAACTGGCCAACTTGGTACGGTCATATTTCAAATTGGGTGGTCATCATATTCAGTTTAACGTGGTCAGTGCCAAGACGCTCAGGGCGGCTCAAGCTGAACCAGAAAAATATCGAGATCTGATTGTGCGAGTGGCTGGGTATAGTGATTATTTCTGCGATCTAAGTGAGGCCTTGCAGGAAGAGATCATTGGTCGGACGGAGCATACGGCGTTTTAGGCTGCAGACAACATCGAGGAAGCGGAAATGGCCTGAGATCTGATTTGGCAATAAAAAGGAGGGAAACGATTTGAAACGGCAAATTAGTAAAGCCAACTTCTCTTTAGTCAGCCAAGAACTCAATCACTTTGAAAGTACTGGTCTTATCAGCGGAGAGCAAAGAACTGGGATCTTAGAGAGTTATGACATTAAGGGCGGTCTCAACTTTATTCGGGTTGTGCTGACGATCGGCGCGCTCTTGGTGGGCCTCGGAATCTTGAGTTTCATCGCTAGCAACTGGAATGGAATTAGTCACTTTGTCAAACTCCTGATTATCTTCGGAGTTTTCGGTGGGGTAAACCTTGTAGGATACATGCTCTCTGAGAATAATCCCAAGACGGGTCGAAGTTTGATTTATCTAGGCACACTTGTTTATGGAGCAGGTATCTTTCTAATTGGACAGATGTATAATTTTGGTGGAGATTTTCCAACCGCCTTTCTACTCTGGTCCCTAGGAGTACTTCCTATGGCGTTTCTGCTTAAGGACGAGTATTTAATGTTGTTTGCGAACCTACTGTTCGGTGTCTATCTTTTAGGCTCGTATGATTATGGCTTCCCTTATGCAGGCTGGGTTGGGGTTCCGATCGTGTATTTGGCTTATAACTACTTTGACAAGTCAAGACTCCTCATGTTCTTTGCTAACTTAACGACTTTAAGCTTTATCTTGCAAATCACTCTGACATATGAAATTGAGGGTTTATATGTAGCACTGCTCTTTTTCTTCATAGGACTTATGATGTATGGGGTGAAACACAAACTTGAGCCTGATATCTTTCGAATTCAGGGCAATATTTTGTTCGGGGTAACTGGTGTGATTCTGACGATACCCGATATCTGGGACATCGTAGTGAGTACTCAGTCAACACGTTTAGTGAGTATTCTCTTTGCCTTAGCCTTCGTGGCCTTGCTTTTCCTCTTAATCAGGAAAGGAAGTCTTATCAGCCTGCTCTTTGTGTGTGTTACAATCTTCAGGTATTATACGGATACCTTTGCATTTTTACCGAAATCCATGTTCTTTATTGTTGGTGGACTGCTGTTACTCGGCTTTGGTTTCTACTTTGAACGAATGAGGAAAACATCAAAGGGGGGGACAATCGCATAACTAAGAAAAAAACCTTCTTACTAGCAGTGGCGATTCCCTTACTAATCCTTCTGGCGATGACCGTTAAACCTCAAGCCACGCTTCTTTTCGGCCAAGAGATAGTCCTGGAAACGAAGGCTTATGACCCGACGGATTTATTTAGAGGAGATTATGTCGCTATAAATTTTGCAATTTCGGATGTTCCAGCGTCTAAAGTAGATCTTCCGATCGATAAGATAAATAACAAAAATCTGTTTGTAAGCCTTAAACAAGAGGGGAAGTATTATGTCGTAGACCAAGTGAGCGAAGCAAAGCCAAAAGAAGGTGTCTATCTTAAAGGGCGATTTCTACAAATCTACAATCCGGTGAACGAGCAAGATACCTTCCGAGTCGATTACAGTCTAGACAAGTATTTCGTGGAACAAGGAAGTGGAATGGAACTCGAACAGGAATCTTTCAAGGGTGGACTAGATGGAACTGTAAAGGTCCTTGGGGGGTATGGAGTACTGACGGAAATAACAAAGCGCTCGTAATGACACCTATTTTGTGTATTCATTATTTGCAATTGGCTATTAGATTTTCAGGGAAAAAAGATTTATAGAATAGTACAAATTAAAACTCTATATGAAAGAATATACGGGATTTATACCTCCTTGTGCTATTTACTGTGGTGAGTGTCCAAACTTTTTAAGGACAAATAATCCTTGTGAAGGTGCTGAAAAACATTGTATAGAAAGAAAGTGCAAAGGAATTTTTATATGTTGTTAAGAAAAAGAAGGTAATAATTATTGTTTTAAATGCAGGATTTTTCCTTGTAGTAGGTTAAAAAAGTTTGCAGAAAGTTGGATGAAACTGGGTCAAGACTTAATACGAAGTAAATACCACTCGATATATTAATTAAACCAGCTGCGATTTGATAACAAAGTCGCGGCTGGTTTTTTTTAGAAGTAACTAAATGAAGTTATAATATGGCTGCCATATAATTGTGGATTTTTCATCGTAACTAAAAGAGTCGCTTGGCTATGGTAATCTTCTCTATTTCCTTAGCCCCTTCGTAAATTTCCAGAATCTTAGCATCCCTATAAAAACGTTGGATGTCATATTCGTCCATATAGCCGTAACCGCCGTGCATTTGGAGGGCCTTATCCGTCACCCAAACGGCAGTTTCCCCAGCATAGTACTTGGCCATGGCGTTGAGGGAGGCGTCTAACTGTCCGTTGTCGGCTTTCCAGGCCGCTTTGTAGGTTATGTTGCGCGCTAATTCCACTCGGGTCGCCATTTCGGCCAGCTGGAACTGAATGCCCTGGTTCGCGGCTAAGGGGATACCAAAGGTTTTTCGTTCTTGTACATACTTAAGCGCCAAATCAAGGGCGCCTTGCGCTAGGCCAACCGCTTGCGATGCTACCATAATGCGTGTCATATCAAAGAAATGCATCAGTTGAGGGAAACCTTGACCTTCCTGACCAATGAGGTTTGCTTGTGGTACTTTCACATCCTCAAAGCTAATTGAGGCTGTATCCGAAGCACGAATACCCATTTTACCCTCGAGCTTATATCGGGAGAGCCCTGGACGGTTTGCTTCCACGAGGATGAGGCTATGCCGCCAGGTTTTTTTGGGTGCATCAGGGTTAGTCACGCATAAAACTACCATATAATCGCAAATTGTACCGTTGGTGATGAACGTTTTACTGCCATTAATTACATAGTCTGTTCCGTCCTTAATTGCGCGGGTCGTAGTCCCCGCTACATCGCTTCCAGCATTCGGTTCGGTGTACGCTCCTGCGAAGATTGCCTGTCCAGTAGGAAGCAAGGGGAGATACCTTTTCTTCTGTTCTTCACTGCCAAAGTTGAGAATGTTTTCCGATCCAAAGGTAGCCGCAGTTGCGACCAAGCCGAGCCCTAGATCCACACGGGATAGCTGTTCAGTAATTAAGGCTGTCTCCATCCAGCCACCTCCAGGACCCCCGTATTCCTCAGGAATGACCACTCCAACCAGACCTGCAGCACAGGCCTTTTGCCAGATTTCTCGCGGATATTTTTCCTCCCGATCGCATTCTTTAGCGATGGGTGTAAACTCTTTGATTGCAAATTTGTAGGCCATACTTTGAAACGCTTTTTCTTCCTCTGATAATTCAAAATTCAAGTGTAAATACCTCCTCCTATAAATTGGATAACTTAGTAACTAGCTTGCGCTAAAGCAGAACAGGAGTTTAGATGTTCGACGTGGCAATCCGGGTTATCAGGTAAGTGTATTTGCAAGTTTAATGCCAAGCTAGAGGTACTGAAAAGAGCGCATTTAAGGTGTGATAAGCAGGAGAAAGTGTCCATTGTGTTGTCAACTGTCCGTCATCGAGGACATTCTTTTAGAGGGAAGAGTCAAGAGCAGGGCTTATCGAGAGGTGGCACAGAATTTGCAATTAGAACTGAGATTAATGAACTCGTTCAACTAAAGTTGAACATCGCAACTCCGGTGACGTAAGTCTCCAGTGGAGACTTACGCCGAAGGAGCAGAGCCACTGACGAATACTTCGCGCCGTAGGATGGACTCTACCTCCTTCGCCGCTATTGGGAAAGGCGGCTCGACGATACTC